>NZ_JAFCTF010000006.1:0-180107 GCF_049895885.1 Acinetobacter sp. TSRC1-2 | reverse complement strand
TACCAGTCGCGGTGCTGTACATGATTTCGAGTTATTTAAACAGAATTTAAACCAGATTCCTTTCGGAGCTTTTATCCTTGCAGATAAAGGTTATCAGGGGATTTATACTTTGTACCCCAATAGCCTATTGCCATTAAAAGCTAAAAGGCGCTGTAAATTGGATCCTAAACAAAAAATCTATAATCGAGAAATCAATAAAAGAAGAATAGGAGTTGAGCATGTATTTGGCAGTCTAAAAACTTTCAAAATACTCGCTGAGCGTTATCGAAACCGAGGCAAAAGACTCGGTTTGAGATTCAATTTAATTGCTGGTATCTATAACTTGGAGTTGAGCAAAAAATGATTTATGAAAGAAGTCTATTGAACATTTTTTTATTTATGAAAGATATCTAAAGAAAAAGCGCTATAAACCTTAGCCATCTTTATATTTTAATAAAGTTTGATGCACGGGATGGGTTTTTGGCATCAGTTCAATTAAACGCTCCACGGCATCAATCGCTTCAGGAAAACGTGCCACGTGCTTGAGTAAAACATCCGTTTCATTGGCTTTAAAAATGGCGTCACTTAAACGTGACTCCAGACAATCTCGCCAGGCACATAAAAAAGGACTTTCAGTTTTTGCCAGAAATACACCGCTACACAGTTTTAAGGCAGAATCGATATATCCGGCATCTAAAGAGTGCTCGGTGAGTAAAAAATCAGCTTCGACATGCGCCAATAAACGATAAGGCCGGGAACCCAACATGCCGCCTAAAATATCGCGTAATTGTGACATTTCCGCTTTTAAGGTGCCGATGCTGACTTTTCGTTCACCATATAAAGCCTGATGCAAAGTATCTAAACTTAAACCTTGCGGACACAGTGCCAAGATGGTCAAAATTTCAATTTGCCTTGGCGTAAGCACAAGGACTTTGCCATTGAACAGCACTTGTGGTACGGAAAAAGCCCGAATGAACAATCGCTGCTTTTGATATTCAAGTAATGCAGATTGAATAATCGAAGCACAGCGTTCAGCCGCCAGCAAACCCAAACTATTGTGTTTTTGCCAGGTGGTGGAAAGATCAATCACCCCGAGAACCTGTTTCGAATAAGGATCAATAATCGGTGCTGCATAACAGACCCAATCATGAATAGAAGACATGTAATGCTCATTGGAAAATACACAACTCGATTGTTGCGTTTTCAACGATAAAGCCAAAGCATTGGTGCCTACCAATTCCTCGCGCCACTGCCCACCTTCGATAAAATGTACACTTTCTGCTGCACTTTGCATTTGTGGACTCGATGCTGTCCAAATAATAGTGCTGCCGATATCGCCTACCGCCAGCACCATGGAAGATTGTTCTGCAATATGTTTTAAATCTTGTGCACAATGTTGCAAGGCATGTTCTAAAGCAGAAGGATAGGTTTCTTTTTGTAAATGGACCAATGGTGCAGCTGAACGATCTTTAGGAATTTCCGCAGATGTCGAGCGTTGCCAAGAACTGACAATACTTTGTCCGAGCTGTTCTGCATGCAAGGGAGAAAGACTGCTACTTTGTCTAAATTTCTCAATTTTTTGTCTTTTCTGGGTCAAACTTTGTTTATTCATCATTCCTTATTCTCACAACAATTCATGATTTACATCCACTGTAATAGCTATTCTTGTAAGCCTGATTGAAAAGATTGTAAACCTTCTTGTCTCCAACCTTTCTCCAACCTTATTCCATGTATGCTAATTAAATAATGTACAAAAGTACCTTATACCAAAGCTGTAGATGCGGTTTAAAACACTAAAATAAGCAAAGGAAAATTCATATGCGTTATGCGGATCCTAATCAAGATGGTTCAAAAGTTCAGTTTAAAGCCCAATATGAAAACTTTATTGGCGGTCAATGGGTAGCCCCAGTAAAAGGTGAATACTTTGACAATATTTCTCCCGTCGACGGTAAAGTATTCACCAAAGTTCCGCGTTCAAGTGTTGAAGATATTGAGTTGGCACTCGACGCAGCGCACAAAGCTAAAGAACAATGGAATAGGTCCTCTCCCACTACCCGTTCCAATATTCTGTTAAAAATTGCAGATCGTTTAGAAGCCAATTTAGAACTTTTGGCAGTGGCTGAAACCTGGGATAACGGTAAACCTGTACGTGAAACCTTGGCTGCCGATATTCCTTTGGCAATTGACCATTTCCGCTATTTTGCCGGCTGTATCCGCGCACAGGAAGGCGGCATTTCAGAAATTGATGAAGATACCATTGCCTACCATTTCCATGAGCCTTTAGGTGTGGTTGGACAAATTATTCCCTGGAATTTCCCTATTCTGATGGCGACCTGGAAATTGGCCCCTGCATTGGCTGCGGGTAACTGTATCGTTTTAAAACCGGCTGAACAAACTCCGGTCAGTATTTTGGTATTGGTTGAACTGATTCAAGACCTGCTGCCTGAAGGTGTATTAAACATTGTCAATGGTTATGGTATTGAAGTAGGTCGTCCGCTTGCAACCAATCCACGTATTGCCAAAATTGCCTTTACCGGCTCAACTTCAGTCGGTCAGCAAATTATGCAATATGCCACCAAAAACATTATTCCAGTCACGCTTGAACTGGGGGGTAAATCACCGAACCTTTTCTTTGAAGATGTGATGGCAGAAGATGATGACTTTTTAGATAAAGCGCTTGAAGGTTTTGTCATGTTTGCCTTAAACCAAGGTGAAATTTGTACCTGTCCTTCTCGTGCGCTGGTTCAAGAAAGCATAGCCGATCAATTTCTAGAAAAAGCCATTGAGCGTGTTAAACGGATTAAAACCGGCCATCCACTCGATACTGACACCATGATTGGCGCTCAGGCATCGCAAGAGCAGCAAGATAAAATCTTGGGCTGTATTGCAACAGGTCGTGCAGAAGGTGCTGAAATATTGACAGGTGGTGGCGAACGGCATGAAGTCGGTCAAGGTTTCTATATTGAACCAACTATCTTCAAAGGCACCAATGACATGAAAACTTTCCAGGAAGAAATTTTTGGACCTGTACTTGCTGTTGCTACCTTTAAAGACTTTGATGATGCGATCAAAATTGCCAACGATACCATTTATGGTTTAGGTGCCGGTGTCTGGTCTCGTTCGGCCCATACCTCTTACCGTGCTGGCCGTGCAATTCAGGCCGGTCGTGTATGGACCAACTGTTATCATATCTACCCTGCGCATGCGGCATTCGGGGGTTATAAAAAATCCGGTATTGGACGTGAAAACCATAAAATGATGCTAGACCATTATCAACAAACCAAAAACTTGTTGGTAAGCTATGCGACTAAACCGATGGGCTTCTTCTAAGTCACTAGCAATAAAAAAAGCTGTTGGAAAACAGCTTTTTTTATTGCGCTATTTTACGCTTTTTATTTACTTATCTTTGCTTACAAGTGAGTGCTTTTAGAGAATTCAACTGTAGGTTGAGCCAACACTTCTTCAACGAAATGTAAATGGTCTACACCCCAATACATTTCATCGTCTACAAACCAAGTGGGCGCGCCAAAAACCCCACGCCCAATTGCTTCGTCTGTAATCACTTTTAGTTCAGATTTAACTTTTTCATCGTCTAGCCACAGCGCAACTTGTTGCTGCTCTAAACCCAACTCATTGACCAATTGCATGACTTCATTTTGATCATTTAAATTACGTGGCTGTCCAAACATAGCATCAAAAAACGCGGTTAAAACGCCAAGAAATTGCTCTGGCTGAAATAATTTCATTGCAACAATAATCCGCATCAATTGCAAAGTATTAATGGGAAAATAAGGATTCATCTGTATTGGAATATTCCATAACTTTGACCAGCGCTGTAAATCCAGCATGGAATATCTCGCTTTAGCAGGAATCATCAGCGGACTGCTATTGCCTGTGGCTTTAAATACACCGCCCAATAGCATCGGTTTCCAGCTAATTTCAGCCTGATATTGAGCTGCAAGGGTTTGAATGCGATGAAAACCAATAAAACTGTATGGACTACCTAAATCAAAATAAAACTCGATTACCTTCATTATTACTCTTCCCTCTATAATTTATTATTTGAATAACAATCCTTTTTACCAACGTTCCATCCACGGTCTTAAATCCATTTCATGCGTCCAAGCATCACGTGGCTGATGAGCCAAATGCCAGTAATTTTCTGCCATATGTGCAGGGTTTAAAATACCATCTTCTGTCTTACGTGCATAAATATCTGGAAAAGTGGTTTCGATAAATTCGGTGTCGATGGCACCATCTACTACGACATGGGCCACATGAATGTTTCGTGGTCCCAGTTCGCGTGCCATACTTTGTGCCAAAGCCCGTAAGGCATGTTTGGCTCCTGCAAAGGCCGCAAAATGTGATGATCCACGTAATCCAGCAGTTGCTCCAGTGAAAATAATCGTACCGTGCTCTCGCTGTACCATGCGTTTCGCCACTTCACGGCCGTTGAGAAATGCAGAAAAACAGGCCATTTCCCAAATTTTAAAATATTTACGTGCTGTTTCTTCTAAAATACTACAGGGTACATTGGCACCGATATTAAAGACCATCACTTCAATGGGTCCAATCTGAGTTTCAATCTCTTCAATTAATTCAATCACCTGCTTCTCTTTACGGGCATCCGAGGCAAAACCATACGCTTGCCCCCCTAGGCTTTCAATCTCTTGAATTAAAGGTTGCAGTTTTTCAGCAGTGCGCCGTGTCATACAAGTAATATATCCACCACGGGCAAATCGTTTAGCAATTTCCCCACCTGTGGCATCACCTGCACCAATCACCAAAGCAACTTTGCCTTTAGTTGAGGGAGGATGTCCCTCTGTTTGTTCTAATACGTGTGGCATAGTTATTCCAACAATAAAATAACGATCGTTATGATAACGATTACTATGTTATAATTTCAATCAAGAGTCAACCATATCTTGGTCTATAAATTATGCGTTATAAAGCGGGTTATAAAGAACAAAAAAGACAAGAACTATTGAATATCAGTGGTCAATTGGCAAAAAAAAATGGTTTTGCCAATACGGGCGTAGATAGCTTTATGAACGCAGCACAGATGACCAGTGGTGCATTTTATTCACACTTTTCATCTAAACAGGATTTATTCAAAGCCCTGATTGAAGCTGAACTACAAAAAAGTTTGCTGGACTGGCAAGAAAATCCGCATGAGGATTTGGCAGAATGGATTGATTTCGAACTCGAGCGTTATCTGGCAATTTCACATGTGCAACGCGCTGATCATGGCTGTATTTTGCCGGCTCTAAGCAGTGAGGTTGCGCGTTCCGATGATGAGATTAAACAATTGTATCAAAGCGAACTTATACGTGGACATGCCTTATTCGTCAAACATTTGGGCCGTGAAGATTTAGCTTGGGCAGTAATGTGTCAACTGGTCGGTGCCATCTTGATGGCACGAACTGTAGCGGATGATATGCTTAAAATTATGATTTTAAATTCCAGTAAATGGATGATTCGTCAAAGCCTCGGTTTAAACAACCCAAACGTTTCAGCTTAAAGTTTTATATTAAAATTCTACACAATAAAGTTATAAGCTGCTTTAGTTCTGTGGCTTTTCAGGCTACATTCAAAACTTAATTTATTAACTAAACATATCAACATGCAGAATCTTCCGGACACCATCTATGCCATTCAACATCTCGCCTTTGAAGACTTAGGACATTGGGAAGATATCTTTTACCAACTCGGCTTCCGGGTGCGTTATTTTGAAGCCGGTGTAGATGACCTAAGCAAAGCATTTCAGCACAAAGGTTTAACCATTATTTTAGGTGGACCGATTGGTGTTTATGAAACAGCTGACTATCCTTTCTTACAACAGGAAATTGACTTACTAAAAGTTCGTTTAGAAGAAAACTTACCGACTCTTGGTATCTGTCTAGGTGCCCAGCTGATTGCACATGCCTTGGGTGCCAAAGTCTATGCAGGACATCAAAAGGAAATTGGCTGGAGTAAACTGAGTATTTCCAATATTGAAAATAACTTGCTTGCACCATTAAGTGATACAGCTGTATTACATTGGCATGGCGATACTTTTGATTTACCTGAACAGGCTAAATTATTGGCCAGCTCTGACGTTTATCCAAATCAGGCTTTTTCAGTTGGAAAAAACATTCTGGCTTTGCAATTCCATATCGAAGTTGCAGCAGAAAGTCTGGAAAAATGGCTCATTGGACATAACTGTGAACTGCGTAAAGCTGAAATTAATATTCCTGCTTTGCGTGCTGACAATGATAAATATGCCATGCCCTTAGAAACCGTCGCTACAAAAATTTTACGGACCTATATGAACCAATTGATAAACAAATAAACTTTAATTTATGATTTAATTCATTTATAACGGTGTCATTCATTTATATAAGTCTCTGATGATGACACCTTTAATCAGTATTGCTGTAATTCATTTCTTTGCATTGATCAGTCCGGGTCCAGATTTTTTCTTTGTCACGCAAAGTGCAATCCGCCAATCACGCACGCATGCTTTATGCGCTGCATTAGGAGTCTCGCTGAGTATTTTGGTCTGGTCCATTTGTGCAATCAGCGGGCTGCATTTTTTATTTCAGAAAATTGCCTGGCTACAGCAGGTGCTGATGATTTTAGGCGGCCTATACCTGCTTTATTTAGGGATACAATTGCTGAAATCCGCTTTCAATAAAAATCCGGCACCTATCTCGAAAAACCAGAATGAAATTCTGCCGAAAAAATCACACAGCACACTGTTAGTTCAAGGTTTTCTGACCAACATGGCTAACCCCAAAGCGCTAGTCTATTTCAGCAGCGTTTTTTCCATCGCCATTAGTACAAATGTCAGTATTTTTGAGCAAAGTTCATTGCTAGCGCTAGTTTTTATCGAAAGTCTGATGTGGTTTTCTGCTGTTGCTCTGATTTTTTCTGCAGCAAAAATCAATCATTATCATCAAAAATTCAGCAAGAAAATTGACGGCATTACCGGCGGGATTTTTATCAGTTTTGGCTGTCTGCTGATCTTAAACCGTGATTAAGACATCTAAAATAATTTAAACAAAAAAAGCACCATCAAGGGTGCTTTTTTGTTTTAGCGCTTGTTAGGCTTATTTTTTCGCAGGCACTGAAGCTTCAGTAGTGATATTCACAGTAACCTTATCGCCCACGTTCGGAACATAACCGCCTATACCAAAGGCTGAACGGTTAAATGAAGTGGTTGCATTAAAACCAACGGTTTGCAGTTTAGTCATTGGATGAACTGCCTGTTTATTTAATACCGCATCTAAAACCACAGGTTTAGTTACGCCTTTCACCGTTAAATCACCGCTGATTTTGTATTTGTTTTTGCCTAGAGCCTGAACTTTAGTGCTTTTAAAAGTGATGTTCGGATATTTGGCAGCATCAAAGAAGTCTGTAGTTTGAATATGCTCATCCAATGCTTTTACATTGGTATTGATACTTGATACTGGAATATTAACATTTACAGAGGAGTTAGCAGGTTTTGCATTGTCGACGTTAATCGTACCTTGAATGTCAGAAAAGTTCGCAGAAGGTGTAGAGAAACCAAAGTGGCTCCAAGAGAAAACAGTTGCTGAATGTTGCGGATCAATTTGGTAAGCAACGGGTTTTGCCAAAGATAAAGTTGCAACAGATGCAACCGCCAAACCTAAAGTTATTGCTTTGAAATTCATGTGTTTTATCTCTCTTTGGAATGGTTATTAGTTTATAGGTTTATTATCTTAATTCACTGGTATAGATAAAACGATATGTTGCAAGAATAGAACACTCACTTGGTTTTACTACAGGAAACTAGCCTCAATATAAATGTGCTGATGTTAATCATTTGATAATTTTCATAAATTATTTTCAATCAACTTTTATCATTCTATCTCAGCGTTTGAGTTGCATTGTTTTTTTAATCATATTCGAATTATTTAATACAAAAAATATACAGTTTCGAGACATTATACTGCAAGAAGATCATGTGACTTTACAGACAATTCACTGACTTGATATTTAACTTTAAATTGAATGATCCATCCAAAAGCAATTAAAGATAATTAACACTTCGCTAAAATAATTAAAGCCCCATATGGGGCTTTTAAAACTGCTTAATTTTTATAACTTTTCAACCAATACTCGATCGACTTGTTTTAAACCAGTATGCTTTTCACGATTTTGGCGACGCACCTTAATCACTTTTTCTTCGTCCAGTTCTTTCAGCATCAATACTACGGCCATCATGCTTTCTAGGGGGAGATCCTGACCGATCCACTTTTGCTCACCTGGTTCCATTAAAGTGATTTCATCACTAATTTGGTTATAAAGGCTCATATTTTCCTCACTTATGCTGAATAAATGCCATCTCACCATGAATACTCAATGAATGGCATCACTATATACTTATTCGTAAAAACTGCTAGACCAATATCGTCAAAAATTTATCAAAATAAAACGCCCCCCATAAGAGGCGTCTTTCATTGATTTAATCTTTTAGAATTAAGCAGTAATTTCTTTTACAGCAGCAACAACAGCATCAGTCGTAATACCGAAATGTTGGTATAAGTCTTTCGCAGGTGCAGATTCACCGTAAGTTGTCATACCAATCACACGACCGTCAAGACCTACAAATTTCCACCAGTAATCCACATGTGCAGCTTCAACAGCTACACGCGCACGGATGTTAGATGGAAGCACCGCTTCACGGTAAGCGGCATCTTGTTTAACGAATTCTTCAGCACATGGCATAGAAACGACACGCACACCTTCAAGTTGTGCATACGCTTCCATCGCAAGAGATACTTCAGAACCTGTTGCAATGATGATTGCTTTTAATTCACCTTTTTCTTTCGCAAGTACATAACCACCTTTCGCAACATCAGCAATTTGAGCATCAGTACGCGCTTGGAATGGCAAATTTTGACGAGAGAAGATTAAGGCAGTTGGACCTTCAGAACGTAAAAGTGCAGATTTCCAAGAAATCGCTGCTTCTACGGTGTCACATGGACGCCAAGTATTTAAGTTTGGAGTACCACGTAGTGATGCAATTTGTTCTACAGGTTGATGTGTAGGACCATCTTCACCTAAACCAATTGAGTCATGTGTATAAACATGAATCACACGCTGTTTCATGAGTGCAGACATACGTACTGCATTACGTGCATATTCCATAAACATGAGGAATGTGGCTACGTAAGGAATGAAACCACCATGAAGTGCAACACCATTGGCAATTGCAGTCATACCGAACTCACGTACGCCATAGTGTACGTAGTTACCTGCAGGATTGTCCTGAACACCTTGACAACCTTTCCAGAGCGTCAGGTTAGACCCTGCAAGATCGGCAGAACCACCTAAAATTTCAGGAAGCAACGGACCAAATGCTTGAAGTGCATTTTGGCTCGCTTTACGTGTTGCCACAGTTTCAGCTTTTGCATTCACTTCAGCAATATATGCATCTGCTTTGGCAGCAAAGTCAGCAGGTAAATCACCACTTAAACGGCGTTTAAGTTCAGCAGCTTCAGTTGGGTATTTTGCAGCATAAGCAGCAAATACTTCATTCCAAGCAGCTTCAGATTTAGAACCTTTGTCTTTTGCATCCCAAGCAGCATATACGTCTGCAGGAATAACAAATGCTTCTTCTTTCCAGCCAAGTGCTTCACGAGTTAATGCGATTTCATCATTACCTAACGGCGCACCGTGGCAATCTTCTTTACCTTGTTTGTTTGGTGAACCTAAACCAATCACTGTTTTGCAGATAATAAGGGTCGGTTTAGCAGTTTCAGCTTTTGCCTCGTTCGTTGCAGCACGTAAAGCATCGCTATCGTGACCATCAACTTTAATCACTTGCCAGCCGTAAGCGTGGAAACGTTGTTCTGTATCGTCAGAGAACCAGCCTTCTACTTCACCGTCAATTGAAATACCATTGTCGTCATAGTAAGCAATTAACTTACCCAGACCTAAAGTACCCGCCAAAGAACATGCTTCGTGTGAAACACCTTCCATTAAGCAACCATCACCCAAGAAACAGTAAGTGAAATGGTCAACAACTTTAATGTCGTCTTTGTTGAATTGAGCCGCTAAAGTTTTTTCTGCCAAAGCAAAACCAACCGCGTTGGCAATACCCTGACCTAATGGACCAGTAGTCGTTTCGATTCCTGGTGCATAACCCAATTCAGGGTGACCAGGTGTTTTAGAATGTAATTGACGGAATGATTTCAAATCGTCGATTGAAAGTGCATAACCGGTCAAATGTAATAATGCATATTGAAGCATTGAGCCATGACCGTTCGACAATACAAAACGGTCACGGTTCGCCCATTGTGGATTTGTCGGGTTATGATTTAAAAATTCGCGCCATACTACATCAGCGATATCTGCCATCCCCATTGGAGCACCTGGATGTCCTGAATTTGCTTTTTGCACAGCATCCATTGCCAATACACGAATTGCGTTTGCAATACGACGTTCATTAAGCGGGGTTGTCATAGGTCAGAGTCCAACTAAATCGTTTAAAGAAGATGATGAATAGGAAAATTCAAAGCTGGCTGTATTGTCTTAAAAAAACAGCAAGGGGTAAAGCCTAATAGTCAACATTTCAACATTTATTCGTGACTGTATATATTTTAATGGCTGGTAAAGCTCAATTTGACATCGCTTTTAAGGATTGGCGAGTGAGTGCATAGCGGCAGGGATTTAATTTAAAACTGATATACGACATATTAACGATAAAGCACTTTATAGGTATTTAATTAAAATACTATTCAAACATTTCCCTTCTCACAGGACTTATTTTTAGCATTTAATTACAAATAGGTGAATTATCATCAAATGATGCCCTCAATAAAGTTTTATTAAACAAAATTGATCAATTAACATCCAATAGAGACAAGAGTTGAATAAAATTCATCTTTTTAAATATTTAATGAAAAACATAATTATTTAAAGTGTATATTTTGTGACTGTTGCTATTATTTATATAAGGTTAACAGAGTGATCTAAAACCAATCATTCAATGCAATTAATTCAAACTAATATTTTGATAATAATCACTATTTTAATATAAAAATTTTATAAAAAATCTTAGGAATCTTATTTTACTCTCCAATAAATATGCTTTTATTCGCTGATTAAATATTTATGCTTTAAAAATCTTCATAGCGAAAATTCCAACTTTAAAGCGCAATTTCTTTTGCTTATCAGTTTTTTAAATGCATATATCAATTAAAAAGTTGTGAAATTGAAATAATTTCAGTCATTTTGGTCGTGTAGAACTAGTCCAAAAGTCTAACTCGATGTAACATATCGGGTCTTTAAAATTAACTGTGATAGGACTTATGCGCGAGTACGCTGTATTTACCTCGGAATCTGTAAGCGAAGGCCATCCGGATAAAATGGCTGACCAAATCAGTGACGCTATTTTGGATGCAATCTTAACAGAAGACCCATATGCACGGGTTGCTTGTGAAACGCTTGTAAAAACGGGTGCGGTAGTACTTGCCGGTGAAATCACAACAACAGCAAATGTTGACTTCGAAGCAATTGTACGTCAAACCGTAAATGGAATTGGTTATCACCATTCTGACCTTGGTTTTGATGGTTCAACCTGTGCTGTCATCAACATGATTGGAAAACAGTCCCCTGAAATTGCTCAAGGTGTTGACCGGCTAAAACCTGAAGATCAAGGTGCTGGCGACCAAGGCTTGATGTTCGGTTATGCAAGTCGTGAAACTGATGTTTTAATGCCTGCTCCTATTTCTTATGCACATCGTCTAATGGAAAAACAGGCTGAACTACGCCGTAGTGGACGTTTGCCTTGGTTACGTCCAGACGCGAAAAGTCAGGTGACTTTTGCATATGAAAATGGCATGCCAGTTCGTTTAGATGCGGTTGTATTGTCTACCCAACACGATCCTGAAATTTCACAAGCGGCTTTAAAAGAAGCTGTGATTGAAGAAATTGTGAAAAAAGTGATTCCTGCTGAGATGTTCCATGCAGACACCAAATTCCACATCAACCCAACCGGGATGTTTGTGATTGGTGGTCCTGTAGGCGACTGCGGTTTAACCGGCCGTAAAATCATTGTAGATACTTACGGTGGTATGGCACGTCATGGCGGTGGTGCTTTCTCTGGTAAAGATCCATCTAAAGTTGACCGTTCTGCTGCTTATGCAGGCCGTTATGTAGCGAAAAACATTGTTGCTGCTGGTCTTGCGGACAAGTGTGAAATTCAGGTGTCATATGCCATTGGTGTTGCAGAGCCAACTTCTATTTCAATCAATACCTTCAATACAGCAAAAGTATCTGAAGAATTGATCATTCAATTGGTTCGTGAACACTTTGACTTACGTCCATACGGCATTACTCGTATGCTAGACCTGATTCAACCGATGTATAAGCAAACTGCTGCTTATGGCCACTTCGGTCGCGAAGGTTCAGACACTGCATTTACTTGGGAAAAAACAGATAAAGTGGAAGCGCTTAAAGCCTCTGCCGGCCTGTAGTTTTTTCATAAAAAAGCCCACATCTGTGGGCTTTTTTTTACGTAAAAAATCATTATTTTATTTTTCCTCCCTGCTGAAGAACTTCTAATAATGAAATTTGCACCGGCGTTTCTTGATGATCTTGTAAATACACATGCACGATCTTAAAGACGATGACTGCTGCCAGGCAGGTCAAAATACAGAAAATCCAGAAACCATACGGACTTTTAATATTATGTGAACCGCAATTTGTGCATTCTTTATGATGGGTTGACTCAATAACCTGATCACAACACGCACAATGATATTGATATAGCATAGCTATGCTCCTACATTACGCACATTCTTGTTTTTATATTTCCACCCTATTTTTTGATGGAAGGTAATATCAATAAAATCTTATGTGACTCTTTAGCGAGATACAAGGCTGTTTATCAATAACTAAAATATACCCCAAAATAATTTTTCAAATTTTAATTATAAACCATTCATTTATATGATAAATTAATTTATGTCATCGAATGCAAAAGACATCATTTGTAACACAATGCAATAAAACAAGTTTTGAATCTTAAAGTTGCAAAAAACAGATACTTCTCAATTTTTTAGGTAAAATGGCAGACAATGATCTGGAGTGTGTGATGGTTCAACTGATTAAAAAAGGTGGTTTACGCGAACGTGCTAACCGTAGCCGTAGCTACAAAGGTTCAGAAAATACTGAAGCGACCTTAAAGCCTAATCGCTATTCTCAAGGCGAAAAAAATAAGGAAGTCAGCACTGCTACTCCCCCATCTACGCATCTTAATGATGATTCCGTCAAAAAAGACTAAAACATCGCAAATGCATCGATTCCTAACCAGATTGCAAAAATCAGGAATAATCCCCCAGAAATAATATCGATATAACTCCCTGAACGCTGATAAGCGACTTTGATTTTTGGCATCGACATAATTAGCATAAATAGTGCAAAGACCAAAAAGGTTTGTAGTGGAATAATCACTGCAAGCTGGGTTTTTAAATGTGTCGATGCGGATGAACTTAAAGCTAAAGAAAACACACTACTAAAATAAATCAGGGTTTTAGGATTGGATAAATTGGTAAACAGCCCCAATAAAAAGTGGTTTTTAGAATCAGGTACAGCCTGTTGACCATCATCCAAACTGGTTTCTTGCTCCAGGGTTTTTAAACCGCCATTGAGCATTGCCCAGCCCATTCGAGCCAAAAACAGTCCACCCGCCAACATTAAAACTTGTTGTATCCATGGAAATTGCTCAATCAGCACAGTAAAGCCCAGTAGGGTCAGTACTACCCAAACCACTATACCGACTGAAATACCCAAAATAATTTTTAATGTATTCGTCCTTGATGTCGAGGCTGAACTTTTAGCAATCAGTAAAACATCGGGTCCGGGGCTAAGCTGTACAACAAAATGCAGTGCACAAATGGTCAAAAGCAATGACATAGAAATAGAGGAGATTTTAAAAACACGTATTATATCATTTGTTCAATTTTTTGCATGCTTCCCGCCCTACCTTTAATACAAATCTAGCAGCAATAAAAAAGCCGAATCATCATGATTCGGCTTAAAAAAGCGGATCAATAAACTTATTTATTCACATCTTTCATTTCAATTTTTTTCGCATCAGGCGTCACTTCACGCGCTTCGCCATCAATCACACTAGAGTCATGACGCGGTGAACCACCTTGCTGTTGTTGCATGTCCTGCATTTGACGCATGATATCTGCAAATGGGTTTTGGCCTTGCGCACCCCCGCCCATGCCATTCATATCGCCCATCATGCCACCCATCATTTTATCCATCATGGCTTGCTGGCGTTTCATCATGGCTTTCATTGCCACAGCTTTCAAAGCTTGTTGTACTGGTGGAATGAGTATTAACAGGGCAAGTACATCAGTGATTAAGCCTGGAATCAGTAACAACAAACCCGCAATAATTTTAGGTAAATTATTGGTTAGACTTGGGTCCATTGCCATTTGACCTTGTTTCATTTGTTGCAGACCAGACGCATGGGTACGGATCATATTGATCCCGATGAAAAAGGCAGCAACAAACCAGAAAAATACGTACCACATACTGCCGACGAGGTCACCCACGCCAATCCAGACAAAGACTTCAAGGATTAAGCCAGCCAAAACAATAAGAAATAATTTCATAAAAATTAATCAAATCTCAATAAAATAAATAGGGTGCAATATTCAAGTGCTTAATCACGATCAAGCTTTTTTGATACGCTTATGTAACAATATGGGCATTATTCTATTTTTAAAGTCTTTATATGTCATTAATTATTGGTATCGATCCGGGTTCTCGCTTAACTGGCTACGGTATTATCGAAAAAGATGGGCAAAAATTGACTTTTGTGGATGCAGGAACCATTCGTACCGAAACTCCTGAAATGCCGGAACGTTTAAAACGAATTTTTGCAGGGGTGGAACGTATTGTTAAATTCCATGGTCCGACAGAAGCGGCAGTTGAACAAGTTTTTATGGCAGTCAATCCTGACTCTGCGTTAAAGCTCGGTCAAGCTCGTGGTGCTGCTATCGCTGCTTTGGTAAATCTGGATTTACAAGTCGCTGAATATACAGCACGACAAATTAAACAATCGGTAGTGGGTTATGGTGCAGCAGATAAAGAACAAGTTCAGATGATGGTGATGCGCATTTTAAATTTAAGCATTAAACCTCAGCAAGATGCTGCCGATGCTTTAGCCGCTGCAATTTGTCATGCCCATGCTTCAGGCAGTATGAGTAAAATGGCGGTACTGAATGCCTTGGGTGGTATGGCACGCGGTCGTGGCCGTACCAGCAGAAGAAGATAACTAGAATATTTAAAGATACGGCGCGAAATCTTTACGCATTTCACCAATCGAGGGTTGCTTGGAATAAGTAAAAATGACTCTTCGACCAAAGCTTCGCATATTCTTTTTCTGATTGGGATCAATCCGGATCAAAACCAGTTCATCCGGTTCATTGCGATGGTTTATCTCGCAAATCATAATGGTTTGATTCCTTTCAATGACCTTATATTTCATGAATTCTTTTTGCACAATGTCTTTAAAGGAAAAATTGCCTGAACGACTTGAACTCCCACCACGTTGCGTGTAAATCACCATAACAATGCAAATTACAATCACAATCGCCACAACCAGATATTTGTCCATCATTACTCTCTTCTATTTTTTATCAACGTCATATTTATCGCAACATTTCAAATGCGATAAAATCCTGTGCTTGCTCAAATTCGATTTGAATGATCTCTGAAACCTTGGCATGTGATGGCCCCATATAACTACGCTCAATGATTGTATGGAGCTGATTTTCCGTACCGACAATAACGGCTTCAACTTCACCGTCATCCAGATTTTTCACATAGCCTGTAAGGTCTAATTCTAAGGCTTGCTGCTCAAACCAGCGCCGGTAACCCACACCTTGTACCTTACCCTGAATGATGAGTTTAATCGCCTTATTCATTTATGCTTTCCCTGATTCACCACATGATAAACCGCCTCATTCATATGATGGGCTTGCATACCCCGCATCCCTTTTTTCGCCAACCCGTCCCCTGCCAAAGCATGCAAGGTGACAATTTCATGCAGATGAATTTGCTCTCCAAATTGGGCTTTTAAGCTGGCCACCATACCTGCCAGCACATCTCCCATACCACCCGTTCCCATTCCTGCATTGCCTGCAATACAAATCCACAGCTGATCCTCCAAAATCAAACTGCCAGAACCTTTGAGCACCCATTGTCCTGCGTATTTTTCTTGCAGTCGATGAATCGCTGCAATTCGGTCATTTTCAATATCTTTCACAGAACAATTTAGAAGTTTTGCAGCTTCACCCGGATGCGGTGTCGCGTAACTCTCTGGTTTTAATAATTCCGGATGCTCGGCCAAGAACCATAAAGCATCGGCATCGAGCACCACATGTAAATGTTCAGCTGTGTTGATCTTCGGGAACCATTTAAAAAATTGTTGTTCAGACCAGGGATCACGTCCCAGACCCATACCAAAACTGACTGCATCGACATGCTCTAATAATTGCTGAATCTCGGCTTTGGTCAATGCATTGATATCACGTAGCATAATATTCGGTGAACGCGCCAAAATAGCGGTGTGATGTTTTTCATGACAGACAATGGTGACTTTACCTGCACCTGCACTAAAAGCTGATTCGGCGGCCATCATCACCGCACCGCCCATATCCGCATGTCCACCAACCACAAGTACATGACCATAGCTGCCCTTATGGCCAAATGCCTGACGCTCGGGCAATGAAATTGTATCAGGTGAGAGTTGGGCGACTGGATTGACTTCTGCATCTGTCGGAATCAGGGAAATAACCTCAATCTGTCCTGCAAACTCTTTGCCTTGTCCGGTAAACAATCCTGCTTTTAACCCCAAAGCTGAGAAAGTGTAATCGGCTTTAATTGCGCATGGTAGGGGCTGACCGCTATTGGCCTGTAAACCACTGGGAACATCAATCGCAATTTTCAAAGCGGATTGAGCATTCATACTTTGAATAATCTGCTGCCAATCTGGACTGAGTTCACGGTTTAAACCGATGCCAAATAAAGCATCGATATAACAGTCATATTGTTTTTGAAAATTAAAACCTGAATGAATTTTTATTTCAGCAGCGATAGCGTCTTGATAAGCCGTATGTAAATCTTTAGAAGAACCCAATTCAGCGGCATAAATCTCGACCTTAAAACCGGCCTGTTTTAAATATTGAGCCGTTAAATATCCATCACCTGCATTATTTCCCTGTCCACAACATACAGCGATATTTTTTATTTGATGCTGTTGAAAAATGGGAACTAGCCGTTGCGCAATCATCCAGGCGACTTGCTGCATCAAGGCATAAGAACTGTTTTGCTTGGCAAACCAGCGTTGCTCCCATGCTTGAATAGTTTGGCTCAAATAAACTGGGCTATGATAAACTGGCTGACGCATTGTTCTTCCCTTCTTATTAAATTATGGCAACATCCACAGCGTCACAGAAAATACCTTTAGATCAAACTGATCCTGAAGCGCTAAAAGCGTGGATTAAAGTGCAAGCTTTGCAATTAGGCTTTAGTGATTGTGTCATCGCCAAACCGGATGCTCAAGCAGAGTTGCCACGTTTTCAAGAATATTTAAAGCGTGGCTATCATGGTGATATGAAGTTTCTGGAAGAAAATTTAGAAAAACGTGCTGATCCAACTCTACTGGTTCCCGGCACCAAAAGCATTATTTGCGTACGAATGAATTATTTGGTAGAAACCCCTAAATCGCGTTATGTCCCAGATGAGCCTAATGCCGCCATCATTGCACGCTATGCCCGTGGTCGCGATTACCATAAAACCATGCGCGGCCGCTTAAAAACTTTAGCCAGCATCATTCGTGAAAAGGTTGGAGATTTTGAATCGCGTCCTTTTGCTGACTCTGCACCGGTATTTGAAAAATCTCTAGCAGAAAATGCAGGTATGGGCTGGACCGGTAAACACACCTTATTGATTCATAAAAAATCAGGTTCCTTTTTTGTTTTGGGTGAACTCTTTACTTCACTGGATTTACCCTTCGACTTCCCTGCAACCCAGCATTGCGGCTCTTGCACCGCGTGTATCGATATTTGTCCCACCCAAGCCATTGTCGAACCCTATATGCTGGATGCGCGTAAATGTATTGCATATTTGACCATTGAATATAAGGGCATCATTGCTGAAGATTTACGCCGGGGCATTGGTAATCGTGTTTTTGGCTGTGATGATTGTCAGCTGATTTGTCCGTGGAATAGTTTTGCTAAAAAAGCCACGATTGAAGATTTTAATCCCCGACATGGTTTGGATCAGATCAATTTACTGGATTTATGGCACTGGGATGAACCGACCTTTTTAGCCAAGACTGAAGGCAGTCCAATACGACGTACCGGTTATCAAAGTTTTATGCGAAATATTGCGATTGGTTTAGGAAATGCACCTTTTTCTCATGAAATTGTTGCAACTTTAAAACAAACTCGCGAATTACATGATGAGATTGTGCAAGTCCATATTGACTGGGCAATCCAGGAACAGCTGGCTAAATTCAATTAAGTATTGCCTTCAATTCAAAGCATTTTTCAGCTTTCTTATTTTCCAGATATAAGCAAAGTTTTATCTCTGTAAAAAAAATAGTATCCATTTCAAAACAAACTAAAAAATCTCATTAAAAACTTTGCAACCATATCAAGAGGAATTAAGCCTACTTTGTAAATAAATATACAATCTTATAACTCGTAATATTGACTAAAAACCATCGATAGATACTATAAAATTTGGCTTTTTATGCCTTTAGATTTAGTTTAAATTAGGTATGATAAATAATAAATAATGATGATTATGGATTTTCGCCAATGAATGTACGTAATGACTGGACACGTGAAGAAATTCAGGCTTTGTATAGCCAGCCTTTTTTGGATTTAGTTTTTGAAGCACAACGCATTCATCGTGAAAACTTTGATCCGAATACCATTCAAGTTAGCACCTTACTTTCAATTAAAACAGGTAAATGTCCTGAAGATTGTAAATATTGCTCTCAGTCAGCGCGTTATGACTCAAAACTTGAAGCTGAAAAACGTATTGCTGTCGATAAAGTGATTCAAGAAGCCAAAGAAGCGCTTGCGTCAGGTTCTTCACGTTTCTGCATGGGTGCTGCATGGCGTAATCCGCATGAACGCGACATGCCTTATGTATTGGAAATGGTTAGTGAAGTGAAAGCACTGGGCTTGGAAACCTGCATGACTTTAGGCATGCTCAATCAATCTCAAGCAGAACGCCTGAGTGAGGCGGGTTTAGACTATTATAACCATAACCTCGACACCTCTCGCGAATATTATCCTAATGTGATTACCACACGCTCTTATGATGATCGTTTAAATACTTTGGATCATGTCCGTCAAGCAGGTATGAAAGTCTGTAGTGGTGGGATTGTAGGCTTAGGTGAAAACAGCAAAGATCGGATTGGTCTTTTGTACGAACTCGCAACGTTACCAATTCATCCTGAATCTGTACCTATCAATATGTTAGTTCCTATTGAAGGTACGCCACTTGCAGATGTAGAGAAACTCGACGTCACTGAATGGATTCGTACTATCGCGGTTGCACGAATTATTATGCCTAAGAGCTATATTCGTCTTTCTGCCGGGCGTGAGTCTCTATCAGATGCGGATCAGGCCTTAGCTTTCATGGCGGGTGCCAATTCTCTTTTCTCTGGTGAAAAGCTTTTGACTACTCCAAATGCTGGCGAAGGTAAAGATAGACAATTATTTGATAAGTTAGGCTTGGTTGCTGAAAAAGCAAAACCGACAGTTAAAGAGTTATCTGTAGATGCCATGGCAAGTTAAGCTCTTGATTTGAAATGTTCATAAAAAAGCCCGCTTGGGGCTTTTTTATTGAGAAAAATTATTCTGCAAAGTTATGGGCTGTGATTAAAATTCCATAACTGCTGTTTAAATAATCCCCTACTCGAATGATATCCGTACCATTTGCATGATGCACCACCAATTCTTTAGAAATCGCATCATAGGTGAATGAATCAAAACTGTCTTGATGATGACATAACCACGTTAAAGTATCTTCTAGACGCCCATCTACAATATAAGTTTGCACTTTAAAATCTTTGTTCATTGGCCTTAGCCTTGCCTAAGTAAAAAGTTTTACTTATCAATTATTACTAATTTTGCGCTGAAAACAAAGAAGTGAGCTAAAGCTCACTTCCTGTTATAAATAGAATTCAATTAAAGTGGCTTATTAACACCACACTTTCTGCATTCCTTATGATGTTCCCCAATTTCTTCCATGTGCTCATACTCATACACATGTAAACAAAATAATTTCATAAGTAATTGAAGCATTTTCTAAACTCCCTTTTGCTTGTTTTTAAAATTCAGTTTTTTTAAATACATTTCATCCTGAAACAACACTGTGATTAAAAAATCATCACACCTATTTATTACCATATTTTTGAGATAATTCAAATAACTTAGCAACAATTTTTAGAGCAAATTACAAAAATAAAGCTGCTCTCGTCACTGTAGAAGAATCAAAAAAATCCATTAAAATTATAGCAATAGTGAGTCAGTTGTAATAAATCTTGTCAGTCAATGCGTGAAAAATAAAATTAAAATATCTTATATAATTAATAATTTAAAACAAAAAAACAAAAAAATAACTTGTATCAATTGATTATGACGAACTGAAAAAATCATTCAATATAATGAGGCTAAAGCTAAATTTAACTGTAAGGCTAATTTATAGACATTAAATAGAAAAAATTTCTGATTTTTTTAAATAAATATTGGAACAGTAAATTATTAAAATGTTCTTTAGCCCATTCATGATTTCATCCCTGGTCATCATTTGATGACACTCAAGCTTGGAACGGATTAAACTTTGATATTTTGCCAATCTCTCACAACAGAACTGCAATTTTTTTATTTTGTACACGATCTGGCATGAGTAAACCCTCAATAAGAAAAGTTACACTAAATTGATTCATATTTGGGCGAGGTTTACGGAACATTTGTTTCTCCATTTTGATTATTTTTAAGAAAAAAATGCTTTAATTCTCTTTTGATAAGCAATAAAAGCCCAATATTAAATTGGGCTTATTCTCTACTCTTCGATTTCTATGGGATCTCCGTCCTCTGGACGAATATGACGCACTCCATCATCCGCTGGATCAACACTTGAACCATCTTTAGTAATAGTGTTGTACATCTCATCCTCTTTCTTATCGTCAATAAATTCTTCATCTTCGAAATCTTGAGGCTCACTATCATCTTCGAAATCTAAAGGCTTTTCTTCATCTATCATGGCGATCAATCACTTATTTAAACAAGAAAATATTATGCTCAAACATTCGATAGAATTATTCAAGAGTCAACAATCATCGTTTGTGTAACTGACTCTTAAATACTAGGAGTGTCTGCGTAAGGTTTAATTTGTACCCATCATGTTATAAGTATCACACGTAATAAAATAAAAACCCTTCTAATAATATATACTTAGCAAGGTCCTATGTATCGTAAAACGTCCGTTTGGTCAGCCAATCAATTAATCATGTTTACCACATTTACGGCATTCTTGTGTATATCCATGCTCATGATGGTAATCGAACTCATAAGCATGAAAGCAAAATAGTTTTCGGAAGAATTGGAGCATTTACTTCTCCTTTATTTCAGGCAAAAAAATACCTCCTGATAAGGAGGTTAAAACTTAAAATCAGAAACTACAGCGATAGATTCTAAATACATATTATATATAAACTTGATTTTTAATCATTGGCAAAAAATTACTTTAAAATTCAATTTAATAATTAATAAAATAACTTACGATTTCAATTCGAACTAATATCCAAAAGTCTGGTTCTTAAGCGCCTCTTCTGCCTCTTTTACAACTCGTTGAATCTCTTCTCTCTTCTGTCTTTGTGCCTGAACATATACTGATATCATGAGGCATAAAGATCCCATCATTAATATGCCGAGCAAAATTGCTAATCTTCTATTTTGCATATCATTAATATTATGGTTAAGTAGACTTATCAATTTACTTTTTTATTAGTGCGTTTCAATAACGAAATATACCAAAAAGTACATTTATATTTTTGAAAAATAGCGAGTTAAAACCTATTAAATTTTATTTAGCTAATTTAGCTTTTACTAATTTTTCGTAATGAAAGTTATATTTCTTAAGAAGAAATAACTTTTAAAAGAATTAATAAAAAGCCTACTTAATTCTCTCTAATTAAGTAGGCTTTTCAATTCACAGGTTTCTTATTCTTGTTTTTAAATTCTTGGAATAACAATAAGATACCATCAAAAAATCAAAAAAAAGTATAGAAAATACAAGTTTTATGTTTGAAGATGTATAGGGTGTGTTGACACTTTTAGCTTAAAAAATAGCGAAGTAGTAAAATCAAATCGTCAAACCTAATTTTACTATTCGCTATGCCTCGTACCATGCTGACAGATCAACACTGGCAAAAGTTGAAAGTTATTCTGCGTAATTTATCCATTCACCACAACTCAAATTTACGTAATTTTATTGAAGCTATTCTCTATAGAATTAGAACAGGCTGTCCATGGCGAGATATTCCTTCCTATTTCGGTCAAGCAGCGGTAAGTTACTTAGATTGTTCAAATTACTAGCATCATGCCCCGATATGGAGTGGATTTTTATTGATGGCTCTCATGTACGTGCTCATCAACATTCTGCCGGCATAGCGAATCAATCTATTTCTAAAAGTGTAGGAGGAAACTCCTCAAAAATACATTTGATTGTTGATGCACATGGCAATCCTATTGATTTCATGATTACCAATGGAACCACCCATGATGTTAAAGTTGCACCTGATTTAATATCAACATTAGATTTAAAAGAGACAAAAGTGGTATGCGCAGATAAAGGTTATGATTCAGAACCACTGCGTGAACAGATCAGAAAAACAGGAACAAAAGCGAATATATCAAAGAAAACAAATAGCCAATCGAACAATGATCATATGGATTGGTATTTATATAAAATCAGGCATTTAGTTGAAAATATGTTTTGTAGATTAAAGCAATTTAGAGGAATAGCTACTCGATATGACAAGCTCAAAAGAAATTATCAAAGTTATGTTGCTTTAGCTTGTATATTTTTATGGCTACCTTTATAGGTTTAATTATGAACAGTAAATGTCAACAGACCCTAGCTTAAGTTATTTCTCTTAAAAATTGTTTATATTTAAACCATTTAGTGATTAATTAGCAACCAATACTTAATTACTATCTAATTTGGCAAGCTCAGCAGGATTACGCATAGTTATTCCAGTCCTGATCTTATCTTACTTTTTTCCTGATAAAAAAGTCTGCTTACCACAATAGATAGGCAGACTGATTTGATTAACCTATTTTGTTCTCTTTTACTAGATGATCTTCTATTTCTTTGCAGTGATTACCAGGTAGCATTTCACATAGTGCTTACATGGATTTAGATATTAAAAAACCACTTAGGATTAGTACACCTAAATGGTTGTTTTATTTGGTGGGCCCAGACAGACTTGAACTGTCGACCAACGGATTATGAGTCCGCTGCTCTAACCAACTGAGCTATAGGCCCTATAAGATTGCAAAGCTATTATATTCAGTAGCTTGGCTGTGCAGTAATACTATCTAACATTTCGTTATTGGGCAAGTGTTTTTTACTTGTAGACCTATAGTAGACGCTAGAAATTATTGTGCTATATTGCAAAGTATTGCAATTGATAGCGATTCTAGCGATGTCATCATCAAGAGTAAAGCTCACAGAGACATTTATTGATCAACTCGAAATGACTCCTGCCATTTTTCGGGATAGTGAGCTTATTGGTTTTGCTATTCGGGTGAATTCCACCTGTAAGACCTATATTGTTGAAAAGAAGGTTCTAAGCAAAACCGTTCGGTCTACAATTGGTTTACACGGAAACCTGACGCTAATTCAGGCACGTGACATTGCTCGAGACAAACTTGCTCAAATGTCTCAGGGTATCAATCCAAATGAAGTAAAGAAAAAAGCTATTGCTAATGAAAAGGCTAAAACTGATTTATCTAGAAGTAAGCCAACATTAAAAACGGCTTTTGATAATTATCTATTCCATAAAAGCTTAAAACCAAGAAGTATTAAGGATTATAGCATCGTGGTTGATGACTATCTAAAGAATTGGAATCATTTAAAGCTGGATGATATTTCACAAACCATGATTCAAGCCAAGCATTCAGAACTATCCCAAAGAAGCAAAGCTCAAGCTAATATGGCCATGCGTGTTTTTCGTGCTATCTATAATTATTCAGTTGAGCATTATTTAGATGAAAAGGATAAACCTATTCTGGATGCTGATAATCCAATTAAAACCTTAAATGCTAAAAATGCATGGAATAAAATCAGACGACGCAAAACTTATCTTAATGAAGATCAAATGCCAGATTGGATTAAAGCTGTTTTTCAGTATAAAGATCGTGGCCAACAATTAGAAACTAATCGGGATTTTTTACTTACTTTAGTTTTGACTGGATTTAGACGTGAAGACTGTGAATCCCTCCTCTGGTCGAGTATCGATTTAAAATATGGCCGCATTACCTCAATAAATCCAAAGAATGGTGAGCCTCATACATTACCAATGGGCGACTTTCTTTTTGAGTTAATGAAAAAACGTCATGCTCAAGCAACTACAGAATGGGTATTTCCTTCTGCTAAATCTGCTTCAGGCCACATTGTTAATATTTCCAAAGTGCGCCAAAAAATTAATCAATCATGCGGGATCGAATTTAGCTTCCATGATTTGCGCAGGACGTTTGGATCTATTGCTGAAAATCTGGATTACGGGCGATACACAATCAAGCGTCTGCTAAATCACAAAGAAGAAGATGATCGCGATATGCCTGCAGGTTATGTGCAGGTCAGTGAAAGGAAATTAAGAGAGGCAATGAATGCTATTGAATATATTGTTTTAGGTGAATATAAAACAATATTAGATGATGAGAAGTAGTGAAAATACAAACTTAATGATAAGGAAATAAATAATGAGCGAACAACACATCTACTGCGATAGAAAAATTATCAAGTGTTCCATCTGTGGAGTGCAAGATGATTATAGTTTTAATAACACCCAACACTTTTCTATTATTGCTGCAGAAGGTGAACAAAGTAATGGGCGCTACTCGATTGAAAGTATTAAGTGTAAGGATTGCGATAAGGTGACTAGAAATAGTCAAGATCCTTATTTTTATTATTGAGTAGGGTGTGGAGCCCTCACTTGAGGGCTTTTAAATTACTACTTCAAAAACAACTCACGCTCTTTAGCTCTACGATTTACCAAGCCTTGCAATACTTTATCGCTGCCTTTATTCCATACAGTGAATTGATTTGCAGCACCTTGACAATCACCAGCATTCAATTTTTTAAGCAGTGTAGATTTTTCAAAAGCACCTGTGCCAATGTTGTATGTGAGTGATACAAGCGCATCAAACTGGTTTTGTGTAAGTGGTACTTTAACCAAATCATTAACTGTTTTTTCAAAACGTTTTAGATCATGCGCTTTAAATTTTTTAGCTTGTTCCAGTGTGCAAGAATCACCTTTTTTAACCTTCAGGTCATTTGGGTAGACTGTAGTGCCAAAGCCAATAGTCCATACTTTCGCTGGACATAAATAGGCTGCAAGCTCACACCCTTCAAAACTTGAAAGTAGATTGATTCCGTTTTGACTTGTACTCATCACATCTATAGCGATGCCAAGCATTCCGGCCACATCATCGTATGCGGTTGCAATTAACTTGTCTGCAGCTTCAACCTGTTTTTGAGTGAGCTTTCCACTACTAATCTTTCGCAAGAAATCAAAAATCTGTTTCATTGGGTGTCACCCTCTTTATCTGTAGTGAAAAATTTAGGACGCGCCCCACCTTTCCCCTAGCTATAAAGCTGTCGGGTAAATAGTGCAATTAAAATACTTACTGTGGTGTAAAAAAGAGTTTCAGATGGACTGGCGATATAGCTATAGAAAAAACAATTCAGGTGGATGAGGATGTGGTTCATCAAGAATTACTTAATGACTTAATTGAGCGAGTAACTAAATCAATTTCACCTGCAGAGGCAAATGATCAAATCAAGTTTAAGAAGTCATGGATTATAGAACAACGTAAACCCCTAATTGCAGCTATTAATAAATGCCTGGTGGAACTCAATCCTCCTAAGACCCAGTCCTCACTTGCAGTGCGTATTCAAAAAGCTGAAGACCTAACTGAATTGGATGGTTTGGAAATTGATGTGTCGGCATGTGATGAAGATATTCAACCGCGATTAATGGAACTTGTATAAAAACGTCGTCTTGAGTTAGATCCATTCAATGCAGCTATTGGGGAGCCTTAATGAACTTTAAATACTCCACGATCACCCGAACACTTACAGTATTCGGGGCCAAGATGACACATATATTTAGCAATGTTGGCGTTGGTGAAATTGAAGAGCTGGTGACCAATGCAAAATTTAAAGCAGCGAATTGGAGAGGATGGTGGAATTTGATCATGCTCAGTTTATCTAGTGCACGAACTGGTGCAAAGAACAAGATATGAGCCCATACGATGCAAAGAATTGGGCTGCAGCAAAATTTGAATACTTAAAGATTCAAGAGGGTAGCCATGATTGCCATTGAAAATGATTTACCTAAAGATGCAGTTGAAAGCTTGAAGGAGATTTCTTGATGGGCCGTTTAACTAAAATTGATAAAAGGTCTGAGTGTCAAAAGAAAGCCTTAATTAAAGATTTTCGCAATGCACCGATGGAACCTAAATTTACTCCAGAGACAATTGCATTGGTTTATCACTTATCCCTGGCATGGCTTCAAAAGAAAAGATGCGAAGGTGGTAGAATTCCCTTTACTAAACCAACAGCTAAAACTGTTCTGTATAAGAAAGAAGATGTTTTAGGTTTTATAGACAATAACCGGCTTCAACATACCGCCTAATAAAATGCCCTCCTACGAGGGCTTTCTTATCTTTTAATTTCATTGGCCATTTTACTTTAATATTAATTTATACATTTGAATTGATTGGGTGAACAGGAATATGGAGTGAATAACCTTGTATTTTATTCATTCCTCCCATTCTATTTGAGTCTGTTTGATAGATGGTATATATAATTATTGCAATCACCACCATTACTGCCACTACAGCAATAAAAATTTTTCTATCTTTTGGGTCAATGCTCATATTGTCCTCCATTTACGGATTCATGAAAATAAATAGAAATAATGAGATATTTTTCATCAAAAAAATGTAAAAACCCCGATTTTTGAAGTCAGGGTTATTAAGGAATCAACATTTTATTTCAGTTTCTTTTGGACATTTATATTTCATTATTAAGTTAGGTTTTTATTACTAACTTAGTAAAATTTATTTATTTTGTGGCTACTGATTTTGTTTATCATCTTGTTGTTGCTGGTTCTGTTGGTCTTGACCACTTTGTTGCCCTTGACCACCTTGTTGGCTTTGACCACCTTGTTGGCCTTGACCACTTTGTTGGCCTTGACCACCTTGTTGACCTTGACCACCTTGTTGACCTTGACCACCTTGTTGACCTTGACCACCTTGTTGGCCTTGACCGCTTTGTTGACCTTGACCGCTTTGTTGACCTTGACCACCTTGTTGGCCTTGACCGCTTTGTTGACCTTGACCACCTTGTTGTTGATTAGTCATTTTAATTTCCATCCTTTAGTTGTGAAATATCATTGAATGTCTAATTTACTCTTTAGGTTTTATTTTACTATCTCTACATTGTGTCAATTTTAGTCAATGTAAGTCTGATAAATATATACCCTTGATCTGTATCAAAGCTCTATTAAGCCCATTTACACTTATTACCAAATACTCGTGAAAGGCTCCCCTATCACGCTCATCGAGAACCCACATAACCTGATTTAGAACTATAAAAACACAAAAGATCGAGTTCTCAACTACCCTCTATTTAAAACAGTCAATATCCAACTTTTAACAGTCTACTTGAGGTCTATAAATGAGCGTAATAAGTAGACCGATAGTAGACGCTAGAATTATTTCATGAGATCGCCAGAAAGTGTTAGATATTTCAATATATTGTATTTATTGGATTTTGATGGATTTAATAGAAGTGAGATACTGCGAAATATTGTAGAGGATTGCGAATTTTATAGGAGGAATTAGAATTTTGAGTCCGCTGCTCTAACCAGCTGAGCTGTAGGCCCTATGAGCTAAAATTGTTATATATCAAAAAGTTCAAGCGAGGAAATACTAACGAAGATTTTTTCAAAGAACAAGCATTTTTGCTTTCAATTGCACAGTAACACAACAATTCTTTTAATCATTTATTTTATAACTTATATTTCTAAAAAGTCGCAATTCATCGCTAACATTAAAGGGCAATACTTTTTATTTTAAAAAATAAATCCTGATACTAAAACGACATCTTATTCTGCTAAGCAATTTTAAGACTCAACATTAAACGATAAGAGAATGACAATCTATTATACTTATAAGGTCTTAATTTAATTACTTAGCCCTTATTTTCAGTATTTATTCAAAAATTAAAAAGAGGAATTAATTTTTCTAAAAGTTAGATTAGCAACCTGTTTAAGAACCAAAACTGCGTTCTTTACGGGATTCTAAAAGAATTTCGATCAAAGACCACACAATAACCAGCGTAAACAACCCAAACGCCAATAAAAAAGTCGAAAAATACATCATTCTTTTCAATCCTCATTAAACAGAAGCAAAGTTGAACAATTTGTTCAAAAGCTTTTATCTTCGACAAAAGTCTAATAGGTATTTTTTGATCTGAATAGCCATTTTAAGCCATTATTAAGTCTTAATTCCTATTAAGTAATACATTTAAAATATTTATTTAAACCTATTTATATATAAAAACAATTAATACAGCCATTTTTCAAAACTCTATCCCTCCTGCATTTATTTGTTCATTTTAAACACATACACTCTTGACTATAAATACGAACAAGCAGAAATTAGCTCACTTTCGAATTATCTAATTTCCTCCTATGTTAAAAAAATTTCTTGGTGAATCTGCATTTAAACTTGCGGGATGGACCTATCATGTTGAACCCGATGTGCTTGAGAATAAACAAGTCATTGTAGGCTTTGAACATACTTCGATGATGGATGCAGTTCTTTCCCTTGCCCTCTTTCAGATTTATGATATGAAAATTCATACCTTGATTAAAAAAGAACTATTTAAGGGCCCGATGAAACCGTTATTAGAAACCATTGGCGGTATTGCAGTCGATCGTAAATCCAATAAGGATATCGTGTCTGTTATGGTTGAGCATTTTCAACAAAATGAAAAATTCAATCTGGTGATTGCACCTGAAGCCACGCGTGCCAAAACTGGTGAAACAAAAAGACCGATTCGTACAGGTTTTTGGCATATTGCCAAAGCAGCTGGTGTTCCTATCGTTTTAATGTATGCCAATTCGAATACCAAACAAGGCGGCATTTTAGGAAAAATATACCCGACTGAAATCAACCATGACTTAGCTTTGCTTAAACAACTTTATAAAGATAAGGTAGGTTTAGATATTGTTATTCCAGAACCTAAAACCATTACTGAAGATAAAATCTAAGTGGGATTTGTTTAAAAACTCAAAACCTGGCCCTTTCTAAGAAAAAAGGGCTTATGGTAGAATTTGACACATTCGATTAGGCATAAAGCCAATCTACAAGGAGCATATTTCGCATGGCGGGTCATTCCAAGTGGGCCAATATCAAGCATCGTAAAGCAAAACAAGATGCTAGCCGTGGTAAAGTTTTTACCAAATACATTCGTGAATTAACCACAGCTGCAAAACTCGGCGGTCCAGATGTTGCAAGTAACCCTCGTCTACGTGCTGTTGTCGAAAAGGCACTGTCTGTAAATATGACACGTGATGTGATCAACCGTGCTGTTCAACGTGGTGCGGGTGGCGAAGATAACGACGACTTAAAAGAAGTCACTTACGAAGGTTATGGTGTGGGTGGCGTAGCTGTTCTAGTCGAAACAATGACAGACAATTTAAACCGTACTGTACCTGACGTTCGTCATTGCTTCTCTAAAACCAATGGTAACTTAGGTACAGCAGGTTCAGTGGCTTATCTGTTTACCAAACGTGGTGAAATTACTTTTGAAGATGTTTCTTTAGAAGATAAAATCATGGACGTGGCTTTAGAAGCCGGTGCTGAAGATATTGAAGTTGATGAAGATCAAATCTTAGTCATCACAACCCCTGAAAGCTTTGGTGATGTACAGGATGCTTTATCTGCTGCAGGTTTGAAATCCGACAATGCTGAAGTTGTGATGAGTCCATCAACTAAAGCTGAAATTACAGACGTCGATCAAGCCAAAATGATTTTGAAAATGATTGATATGTTTGAAGATCTTGATGATGTTCAAAACGTTTATACTAACGTAGAATTTTCAGATGAAGTATTAGAGCAGCTTGAAGGCTAATATTTTTTCGAATCTAAAACGCACCGCAGGGTGCGTTTTTTATAAGCTTTAAAAAACAAATAACCACTGTCCTGATATAAAAATAAACTTTCGCCTCATACCCGGTTGAGTAAGCCACTACAGTTCAACACATTATATTCTTTAATCACAAAGCTCGAATGCAGTGCTACAACATGCTCAATTTTACCAATACGTTTTAAAAGAATTTCACTGTAATTTTCCATATCTTTTGCGACCACTTCCACAATAAAATCGGCAGATTGACCTGTGACTAAAAAGGCATTAATCACTTCTGGAATATTTTCCAGTTCTTCTAAAAACTTAGCAAAGGTATCAGTATCATGTTTATTTAAAGATACCTGTAATAAAACATGCAGGCTAAAACCTAACTTGGCATAGTTAATATCACGCTTTAAATGCGTCATGATATTGGCTTCAATCAAATGCTTAATCCTTCGATGCACAGAGCTTACAGAAAGATTAATCCGTTCTGAAAGTTCATTTAAATTCGCATCTTCCTGATTCAAAATTTCCAGAATTTGTTTATCGAAACGATCCAGTTCCATTTTTATACTCTTCATCAATAATCACTAGATGTGCAAAATATTGCGCCATCTCTGTTATACAATCATTATTTATTTTTATAAAGCTTTAATATTCTGAAAATATTTTCCAAACGCCAAGTCCATTCATAAAGAAAATATTGATTCATGCTGAGTTCGATGGCTATTGGTCATTTAACTATAAAAAATGAACAATAATAGTTTTTATTAAATCTTTATTTTTAAAACATTTAAATTTAGAACTAACTTTAAGATAAAACTAATCAATTCAAGTATGCAAAATACGATCACCGCCTATCTTTTACAGCTGTATAAAATAGATTAAAAGAGAAGCGCTCTACCAAAAATAAAAATAGCACATTTTAAAAAACATATATTACACAAGGAATGGTCACGACTTCTAAACTTGATAAAACCCATAGCGAGTCCTGTCTAACTGCCGAAACGCAAACTAAAAGTCTATTAGGCGGCTCATTCAGTGGAAATACGTCGGGCACCCTCACCAATATTATTACGGATCTGATTGGATCCTACACTCCACCGTGAGTTAGTTCATTATTAAAAAACCTCTTTTCTGGAAGCAATCTGTGTACAACAAATCTCGGCACTTTATTGATTCAGTTTTGTGGTTAAAATATCTCAAGTTTAAATATTCAAAGCCTGATCAGCAGTTTGACTCAATCGAATAGAAGTAGTTTTAATATTACTCAAATGACCAATTTATTGGATAGGCTGCTAAGTAGCAATAATAGCAAACTTGATATTTGGGCCATTTCTCGACTGGTAAGCGGCTTGATCGGTGACAACATCGACATTTCTTCCCTCACGAACTTACTTGGTAGTCTGAGTGAACGCGAATTCAATGGTATAGACTAGCGTGGATTATTAAGTAATCCCAATAATGACAACAATTTAAATCTCGAATGACAACAATCTAAATCTTGGCGGTATTATCGAAAATATTTCATCTGCTTTAAACAGTTTTGATTTTGGCAGCATCGTCGAAGGTATGGGTCAATGAGTGGGCGATACTCCAGCAACCTTCCCCAACCTTTCTGATTTATTACAAGGCAACCAGAGTTTAGGCAACATCGATTTAGGCAATATTGCACCGGGTGTCATAGACTCGATTCGCAAAATTCTGGGTAGCGGCACGCTCCCGAGTTACGCTGCATCATGTTTACCGACCTCAACATCAAGTTTAGAACTCGATTAGCCGATTGTATTTGGTTAAGTCATTTTTACTGAAATGAATAAGCAAAAAAATACGCGCTATAGAGCGCATATTTTTCTGAATTACGTTTTAAACACCACGCCAGTCCACACGGGCATTGCGTTCGGTTTGATAAATCCGCAGTACATATTGCCCGATCGGCAATTCAGTTAAAGTCTCTTTATATTTTTTAAATTCTTCAGACAAATCTTCACCATGCTCTTTTTCCCACGGCGTACCGGGAATTTCCAAAAGTGGAGCAAGCATTGAACAGACTGCAATATCAGCCAAACCTAAACGCTCACCGACAAAATAACGTCCATGATTTTCAATTAAACGCTGGTTCAGAAGCTCGACTAAAGCATCCATGCGTTGTTTAGACTCCGCCACTTTATCCGCATTCAGCTGATAACCTTTAGACAACAATGCTTTGATAATCGGTTTTGAATATTTTTCAAACTGGCGTAAATAGCCTTTTTCACCAATCAGAATATCGAGAGATTCCTCACTTTCAGTCAAAGTATGCGCCAAGCCCCAGCGACGCACATGCATCCCCAACTCTGTGGCTTGATGATTAATTTCTAAAGCTAACTCACGCTGTTGCAAATCAGCACGTAGCAAAGAATGTTCTGGATAGGCTTTATCTAAATACAGTGCAATTTCAGTCGAATCAGCAATCCAACGGTCTTGGTCACGTAAAATGGGTAAACGATTTTGCCCTGTTTTTAATTGTGCAAATGCACGATGCACACCTGGGATCAGATTATGCGCAACATAATCCAATTCTTTATGATCGAGCAACCAGCGAGCTTTCTCACAAAAATGAGATAAAGGAAACTGGTATAAAATTCGCATAAAATCTCCGCAGTTGTTTTTTTAGTTCTGGCTATAAAAAACCAGCGACCTTAGTCGGATACTTTAGACACCCCGCCCTAGAAATACAATGTACTTTTTATTCAAAAACCTGAGTCCAGAGTGCACTGCCAGATTATTTATTTTTATACGTTCTTTTGTCTTGATTATCTTTAAAGCAGATAAACCCATAAATCAAGGTTCAAATAAAAATATGGATCAAGCCAAATCATGCTGATTTTTTAAACACTTAACTTATTCAAATTCATTCAAAACTAGCATTTTTACCCTAAAGACGATTTTTCATAAGCTTTGCAAAAGCAATTGCTTAATTTTGAATGCAATTACTTATAGCGTTTCGATATCTACTTAAGGTGTCGTTACCGTAGCTCAAGTCATTGCGTTAATGAGTGGTGTTGATGATTCGATTGGACCAATCCCACAAAATCATTTTTATAGTTTAAAAATTTTACGTAATACCGGTACAGAACAACAAAAACTGTATGCCGAAGTGTTAAAAGGTACTTGTTTTGGTAATGCGTTGGCAGAATTTAAAACCCAAAATGCCGTACAAAAGCAAACCGCCATTAGTTCAACTGAGCACGATTTTGTGGTCAATGGTGAAAAGTTTTATTGCACGGGCAGTTTATGGGCAGCTGTTGTTCCACTCACCCTTGCCGCGACACCTTTCTTTGCACGTATTGCAGAAGTCAGTTTGCGTGAAGTCGATCAAGGCCTGATTGAAGCCGCACAAGCCATGGGCTAATCGTAAACAAATTGACTGGCATGTGCTTCTTCCTGAAGCTTTACCGGGTATTGTGGCTGGATTTACCGTGACCTTAGTCACCATAATTAACTCCTCTGCCATTGCTGGTGCCATGGGCGCAGGTGGCTTGGGTGATATTGCCTACCGTTATGGCTATCAGCGTTTTGATATGCAAATCATGTTGGCCGTTATTGTGGTGCTGATTGTTTTAGTCATGTTGATTCAAGCGACGGGCGACACCCTTGCCAAGCAACTCGACAAACGTAAAATTTAAAGAAGATACATTTCAGTTGTTTTCAATAAACATGAAAGCCATGACCTGACTTTATGGTGGCTTTCATGTAAAATCAGCCACAATTTTTAAAGTATACTTTGTGAGTCATTTCATGGGTTTTAATTGCGGTATTGTCGGCTTGCCGAACGTTGGTAAATCTACACTTTTCAATGCATTGACTAAAGCTGCGATTGCTGCAGAAAACTTCCCGTTCTGTACCATTGAACCAAACACCGGTATCGTTCCTGTACCCGATCCACGTTTAGACAAGTTGACTGCTATTGTAAAACCGCAACGCGTGATTCCGACCTCTATGGAATTTGTGGATATTGCTGGTTTAGTTGCAGGGGCATCTAAAGGTGAAGGCTTGGGTAACCAGTTCCTTGCCAACATCCGTGAAACCGATGCAATTGCACACGTGGTTCGTTGTTTTGAAGATGAAAACGTAATTCACGTTAATGGTAAAATTGACCCGCTTGATGACATCGCGACCATCAATACCGAACTTGCACTGGCTGACCTTGAAGCTGTTGCCAAAGCCATCACCCGTTTAACAAAATCTGCAAAAAGTGGCGACAAAGAAGCGATTGCTGTTAAAGCAATTTTGGAGAAAATCCAGCCATTGCTGGATGAAGGTAAACCGGCTCGTGCAGCTGACCTTGATGATGACGAACGTAAACTGGTTCGTGGTTTTGGTTTAATGACTTTAAAACCAACCATGTACATTGCCAACGTGGCTGAAGACGGCTTTGAAAATAATCCACATTTAGATGCAGTTAAAAAATTAGCGGCTGAAGAAAATGCGATTGTGGTTCCACTTTGCAATCAAATTGAAGCAGAAATTTCTTTGCTTGAAGATGAAGACCGTGCTGAATTCTTAGAAGCAATGGGCATGGAAGAACCAGGTCTTAACGTGGTAATCCGTGCAGGTTATTCACTTCTAGGCTTACAGACATACTTTACTGCAGGCGTACAAGAAGTTCGCGCTTGGACAGTTAAAGTTGGCTCAACTGCACCTCAAGCGGCTGGTGTGATTCATACTGACTTTGAAAAAGGCTTTATTCGCGCTGAATGTGTTGCTTATGAGGATTTCATTCAATACAACGGCGAAGCTGGCGCGAAAGAAGCCGGTAAATGGCGTCTAGAAGGTAAAACTTACATCGTTCAAGACGGTGATGTTTTACACTTCCGTTTTAACGTCTAGTCTGACAGCGAAAAAGCCAGCGCTACGCTGGCTTTTTTATTTTCTTAGATTGTTAAAATTGGCTCAATATAAAGCTTTAAGCATCTACAACATGCAGCTTTAATCCAAGCATTCAAACATTCTCCCCTTTTTCCGGCTAAATATGAAGGTAGTTTAAAGTTCAGGAAGCCTCGAAATATGGTTGATAAAAAGAAGTACTGTTCTGCCTGAATTCTCTCAATTTGATTGATTTAACTTTGCGAGTTGATCAGAGATCTTATAATTTTGCATTAGATGAAGTGTTCAATATGAATGCTTTTAATGCCTAATAGCTTAGGCTATTTTATATAAGCGCAATTCATTATTTTATTCTGATTTAATTTGATACAACATAAGCTTAATGTTCGCTTAAAACTAAAAATATGCCGACAATTTCATCCTAAAATCTTGCTGTTCAGCAACCAGGTTACAACTTAATCCCTGATCAAATTTGCCTAATTTATCTACAGGCACTAATGCCTTTATTTCAGAATAAAGAAAATGAAAAAACTCAGCACAATCTTTACAGCAGCTATCCTCACTATGCTTAGTGCGACTGCATTTGCTTACCCTAAAGGCACAACCATGATGGGAGGTACAGGTCCAAATCATAAAGGTGGTAAATGTGTTTCAACTGCCCACGCGCTAAAACATAAAGCAAATCATGAGAAAAAAGCAGAGCATCAAATGATGAACTCAGATCACAACATGATGAAAACGGATAAAAAAGCTGCAACTTCCGTCTCTAAAACTACTGCACCTCAAGCCCCTATGCATGAAAATATGCACGAAAACAAAACCCCTGAAAAACAGGCACCCAAATATTAAAACGACCTGCCTCATAACGGTATATAAAAAAGCCGGTTCAATAAACCGGCTTTTTGATGTTTAAGCTATTCATGTTAAGTGATATTCACAGTCTTGACATCCATTTCAGCGCGTAATACACGTGCATGATCAAGCATACGCTGCTCCAACTCCTTACGAAAACCGAGCATGAACACCAGTTCTGCCAAAACAAATAAGGGCCCAATCGCTAAACCAATAATATCATCGGTAAAAGCAGGCTTTTTCTTCTCATAAAAATGTCCCACAAACTGAAACACCCAACCCACCACAAAAATACCAATACTTAAGCTTAACCAAACTGCAAGTTCTAGATGGGCAATTTTCAAAGCCAAGGGATAGGCAGCGATCAGAACGATCAACATGATCAAAGCAAAAATTCGGTCGAGGCTAAAATAGTAAATACTGGTGACTACAATCAGCACTAATGCCAAGGTGATTTCCAGTCCTGACAGCATCATCCCTGCTCTTGCAGTTAAACAGAGAATCGCAAAGACAATTAAAGGAATACCCACAAAATGCGTCAAAATATTTTTGTGATCTAGGTGATACGCTGCATACTGGCTTAACAGCTGTTCTAATTTGGTCATGTTGTTCTTCCTTGCTACACTCATCCTTTCACTATATAAAAAAACCAAAGACAAAGTTGTCGGCTAAATGACAACTCACCTCAAAAAGGAATTGAAGTGCTGGAACCCATTTATATTGAACATTTAGAGCAGAATGTATGGTTTGCACAATTGCCTGTGCTGTTTAAGGAATTCATCGTGAGCCATGCGGTGCAACAGCATTTTACTAAGGAACAAGCCATCTTTCATTCGGGGGATATATTCAATGGCATCTATGCTGTTTTAGAAGGTGCTGTTCGCCTGGGTTATATTGATATTGAAGGTAAAGAATCTGTAGCGGCGATTGTAGAACCGATTATGTGGTTTGGCGAAATCTCACTGGTCGATGCTCAACCCCGCTCGCACGATGCCATTGCGATTCAAAAAAGTCTAATCCTGCATATTCCAAGTCTAGCCATGCAAAAGTTGCTCGCAGAACATCCCATTTTTTGGTATCACATTGCACAATTGACCAGTCAAAAGTTACGATTTGCTTTTTTAGAGCTCATTGCAATTCAGACCCAAAGCCTCACCCAACGTTTAGCGCAGCGCTTAATCTTTATTTTAAATGGCTATGGTAATCATGTGATGATTGAGAAGAATGTCATTCATTCATCTCAAGAACAATTGGCGCAAATGCTGACCTGTTCTAGACAAACCGTGAACCAGGAATTACAAGCCTTAGAGAAGCAGAATATTTTGCGACTTTCTTTTCGGAAAATTGAAATTTTAGATTTGCCAGAATTGCATCGAATTGCGCATGCTTTTCCAAGCCTTTGAATACCAAAATATATTAGATATTAAAAAAGGTATGAATGATTAAGAGGCAATACCGTTGCAGTATTTATCTTATTCAGGCCTCATTAGGTTTATATTAATATCGCACTTATCATTCTTATAGCGATCTATTACGAACGTAACTGGCAAACATTTACATCATCAAAACCATTTGTACATGGCGCAACTTCCTGTTCGCTATTTGAGGAAGATTGAATCGCCTCAACTTGTTCAGACGCATATACCACACTACTAAAAGCACTTACTGCGAGCGCTAAACTTATTAAAAAAAACACTTTGTCAAGCATCTTTTTTACTCCTAACTATTAACTAAATAGAAATTATTTAGATTTTTATCAAAAAAATTGTAGATTCTGCAGGTATTATTATAAATATATTATCACTTAATGATAATTCTATATTTTTATTAAGTTATCGTTTTATTCTCTTATTCATTTTTTAAAACTATAAGTAGAAATAAAATTCAAAAAATGGACGAAAAAAAACGAGGCATCTGCCTCGCTTTATCTTTCTTAAACCCCTTTCTTTTTCGGGTCAGTATTTCCCAGCGCAGGATTATCAATTGCATCCTTGCACTGTGCTTTATCTCGTTCGTAATCTGCCTGCTTTTGTGCAACCGAACTTGATTGATCTATGCTTTCGCGCGCCCATATTTCCAGACTGGTCAACGCTTTACGACAGAGGGCATATTTGCCTTCAGTCACCGAGTCGGTCATTTTGACATTAATGCGCCAATCGGTACTTAACTTGCGGGCAGGCTTACGGACCTGTTCTTCAAGCACATCCAGTTGTTTTGCATATACCAAACCATCGACCTGATTGATGAATTTCCAGGCTTCATTGGCATAAGTGGTCGCATCATTTGTGAGCTTCGGTGCAGCCTTAATTTCAACTTTCTGCTCGGGTTGTTCAGAAGACTGACCACAAGCCTGCAATGCAAAAATACTGCACAGCACAGAGATCATCACTATTGCACGTGATTCGAACGCAAACATATCAGCTGCCTATACAAACATTTCGGCACTATGCTAGTGAATTCGGGTAGAATACTCAATCAACATTTTACCCTCATTGTCTAACTCTCCTTAGGTGTGTCGTGTCTGAGCACAAAATCCCTCCAGTACAACCTGCTGGCTTTTGGCAAGGCGCTAAAGATAGTCAAGCCATTATTTTTACCTATCTTCCAGTTTCTTTTGCTTTCGGTGTTTCTGCGACACAATTTGGCTTTACCCCTTGGGAAGCGCTGTTTTTATCCTGCTCCATGTATGCTGGTGCCAGTCAATTTTTAGTGGTGGCTTTACTGGGTAGTGGTACATCCATCTGGATGACAGCGCTCACGGTAATTGCCTTAGACATTCGTCATCTACTCTATGGCCCAGCGCTGCAAAACCTAATTCAAGATAAATTAAACCTAAAGAAAACAGCCTTTTGGGCTTGGGGCTTAACCGATGAAGTGTTTGCTTCAGGGATGATTAAACTATCGCAACGTCGTCAAGAATGGTCGGAGTCCTGGATGTTAGGGGTAAGCCTGTTCAGCTGGATATCATGGGCTTTAGGTTCGTTCTTGGGTGGCTTATTTGCAGATCAGGTCAGCAATTTGCCGCAATTCTTACAAGCAGCACTGGATTTCCTGCTTCCTGCGCTGTTCTTAAGTTTCCTGCTTGCCGCCTTTGAAAAGAAACACACCTTTATCGTCGCTGTTTGTTTAATAGTTTCCGCTATCGCCTGCTATTTCATTAATTTATCGGCTGCGATTTTCATTGGAATTTTATCTGGTATTTTAGCCGGTTTATTTAAGCACTATGTTTTAAAACAGCATGATGAGTTTGGAGAGCCTCATGAATCTTGAAATTATTCTGGTGGGGATCATTGTCGGGATTGCCAATTTTGCTTCACGTTTCGGTCCTTTTTATGTGCTTCAAAAACACCAGAAAAATTCGCAAAAGCGTGGTTCGGTCTGGATCAAAATTGCCTTAGGCAGTATTGGCATTGCCGCGATTAGTTCCATGCTGGTCGTTGCAACCCTTCCGCCGCTGTTGGAAACCCCAAATAAAAGCTTTGCCATGCTGATGGGTTTTTTAACCTTAGTCGGACTGTATTTTAAGTTTAAGCAAATTGTTCCTGCGACTCTAACCGCAGCCGTGACCTATGGTTTGATTTATACCTATGTGCCTTTTTCCTTCTAAATCCCCTATAAAAGTCCCTCTTTTACAAAGAGGGATTTAGGGAGATTTTTCAAACTACTTTATAAATAAAATTGTTAGACAATATCATTATTTTATGTGAATCCAGGCTTAACACACCAATCAGTTCTGCTATGCTAAAAGCCCATAAAATCAAGCATGGATGATTTACATGAGCGTGACTATTGGTACTCCCCTTCAAGCTTCTGCGTTTAAAGTTTTGCTATTAGGTTCAGGAGAGTTGGGTAAAGAAGTGGTGATTTCTCTACAACGTCTCGGTGTGGAAGTCCATGCAGCAGACCGTTATGATCATGCACCTGCCATGCAAGTTGCACATTATGCTTATACTTTAAATATGGCAGATGCCGAACAACTCAAACAACTTATACAACAAGTTAAACCCAATCTAATTATTCCTGAAATTGAAGCTATTGCGACTGAAGTTTTAGTCGATATCGAACAACAAAATATTGCGACTGTTATTCCATCAGCAAAAGCCGTCAACCTCACCATGAACCGTGAAGGTATCCGCCGTTTGGCCGCCGAAGAACTGGGTCTACCAACTTCTGCTTATCGTTTTGCCGACTCGATTGAATCTTTCCGCGCTGCTTGTGATGACATTGGCTATCCAAATTTCGTCAAACCGGTGATGTCTTCTTCAGGTAAAGGACAATCGCGGGTTAAAAATTTTGATGAGGTTGATGCGGCTTGGGAATATGCTCAAACTGGCGGTCGTGTGAATCAAGGCAAAGTCATTGTGGAATCACAAATTGATTTTGACTTCGAAATTACCTTACTGACAGTTCGTGCTAAAAATGCAGAAACGGGTGAAATCGAAACCCAATACTGCGATCCAATCGGACACCGTCAAGATGCAGGCGATTATGTCGAAAGCTGGCAGCCGCAAGCCATGACTCCGGCAGCTTTAGAGGAATCTAAACGGATTGCACATAAAGTAACAGCAGCCTTGGGCGGTTGCGGTATTTTTGGGGTCGAACTGTTTGTCAAAGGCGATAAAGTATGGTTTAGTGAAGTCTCACCACGCCCGCATGACACGGGGCTTGTGACACTTGCATCGCAATTCCAGAGCGAATTTGAACTACACGCACGTGCCATTTTAGGCCTCCCGGTCAATACCACACGCCATAGTGTTGCAGCAAGTGCGGTTATTTATGCAGGCGTTGATGATACCAATCTGTCTTTTTCTGGCTTAAATCTTGCTTTGTCTAATCCGGACACCGATTTACGCCTTTTTGGTAAACCCGAAGGTTTTAAACGTCGTCGCATGGGTGTGGCAACGGCACGTGCTGAAACAACCGATCAGGCACGTGAACTTGCATTACATACAGCGACTCAAGTCATTGTCCAGCAAAACTAAACGTATCACCTTATTTACGGACCCCTGTTCATGATCAATACCTCTCCGCTGTTGAATTACGTTAAAAGTAACCATGACATTCAGGCGATTAATCAATGGCGTACAGATGTTGAAAAGCAGCTTCAACAAGGTTTTGAAAATGGACAGTCGATTCGTGAGGTGATTTCAGCCCGATCCAATTTGATTGATGAAGCATTACAGTTTCTTTGGAAACATGCCGAACTGGATCAGACGGATTTAGGTCTATTTGCCGTGGGCGGTTATGGTCGTCGGGAAATGTTGCCGTATTCCGATGTCGACATCATGATTTTATCGGAAGATGAAATCACTCCCGATCAGGAAAAATTGATTTCAATCTTTATTTCATCACTTTGGGACGTGGGCAATTTCAAGCCCGGCATTAGTGTACGTACCATTTCCCATTGTGTGGAACAAGCTACCAGTGATTTAACTGTAGCCACTGCCCTGATTGAGTCACGCTTGATTATTGGCAATCAACATTTAGCCAAATGGCCGCGTCGTATTGTTTCGCAAACCTGGACAGACAAGACCTTTTTTGATGCCAAAATGGATGAGCAGGCACGACGCTATGCCCAACATAACAATACTGAAAGTAATCTAGAACCGGATATTAAAAATGCACCGGGCGGTATTCGTGACATCAATCAGATTGGGTGGATTGCGAAACGCCATTTCCGGGTCAATCGTATTTATGATCTGGTGCATTTAGGTTTTATTTCCGATTTTGAACTCGGGGTTTTAGAAGAAGCGGAAAGTTTTTTGTGGGAAATCCGCCATCACTTACACCGCTTAACCAAGCGCGATGAAAACCGTCTATTGTTCGATTACCAACGCGATATTGCAGCACTCTTTGGCTACACGCGTGAAGAACATCAATCGCCAAACTACCCGATTGAACAATTTATGAAGCGTTATTATCGTAGCGCACAGCAAGTCTCAACACTCAATGAAATGCTGCTGGCTTACTTTAATGAATCGGTGATTACGCCACGTTTGCCCAACTATGAACGCAAAATTGAAGAAATTAATGAAAACTTCAAACTGGTAGATGGCAAACTTGCGGTACAGCATCACAAAATTTTCTCGGAACGACCAAGTGCCATTCTAGAAATTTTCTATTTATTGGCCAATCGCCCTGAAATAGAAGGCATTCGCGCACGTACTTTACGTCTTCTGATCCTTGCTGCAAAACGTATTGATCAAAGCTATAGAGATAATCCTCGACATCAAGCCTTATTTATGGCGATTATTCGTTCACCGCATCGTCTTTATGACACTTTGGTTGCGATGAAGCGATACAGCGTTTTAGGCAATTATATTCCTGCATTCGGCCAAATTATGGGCCTGATGCAATATGACCTGTTCCATATTTATACCGTAGATGCGCATACCCTATTATTGCTGCGTAATTTAAACCGTTTTAAAGAGCCTGAATTTGCCAAAAATTTCCCTGTGGTCAGTTCAGTCTTCCAGCGTCTGGCACGTCGCGATATTGTTTATTTGGCTGCTTTATTCCATGACATTGCCAAAGGTCGCGGTGGTGATCACAGCGAACTTGGGGCACAAGATGCAATCAAGTTCTGTCGCAAACATGGCTTTACAGAACGTGAATGCAATCTGGTGGCATGGCTGATTCAAAGCCACTTGCTCATGTCGATGACGGCGCAGAAGAAAGATATTTCCGATCCTGATGTGGTTCAAGCTTTTGCTGAAAAACTCGGTGATATGGAACATCTGGATTATCTGTATACATTGACAGTAGCAGATATTAACGCGACCAATCCAAAACTTTGGAATACCTGGCGTGCTTCCTTAATGCGTCAGCTTTATACCCACGCACGTGATGTGATTCGTACCGGTCTTGGGCGTCCTGTCGATTATCAAATGCTGATTGAAGACACCAAATTTGCAGCCAGTGAACTGTTGGTCAATGATTTCTCGCTCTACGATGTAGAAACCGTTTGGCAGGAACTCGGCGATGAATATTTCATTAAGGAATCAGCCGATGAAATTGCATGGCATACCCGTGCAATCTTGCAACATGGTCATAACACTGAACCGTTGGTGTTAATGCGGGCCCATCGTCAATACGCCCAAGATGCGGTGCAGATTTTTATTTATACGCAAGATCAGCCCAATTTATTTGCCACCACAGTTGCTGTATTTGACCGTATGAATCTAGACGTTCAAGATGCGCGAATTATTACTGCTTCCACTGCATTTAGTTTGGATACCTATGTGGTTCTCGACCGTTTCGGTACCTTACTGACCGACCCTGAACGTGAAGAAACCGTGATTGAAGCTTTAGTTAAAGCACTGAGTCAATCGGATAAATATCCAGGTCTAATGCAACGTCGTATTCCACGCCAGTTACGCCATTTTGATATTGAAAATACTGTCGACATCACCATGAATGCTGCGCTACAGCAAAACATGGTGGAAATAGCAACACTTGACCATCCGGGTTTGCTTGCCAAAGTAGGCGGTTTATTTATGATGCAAGGTTTAGATATTCACTCTGCTAGAATTGCGACCTTGGGTGAACGCGCAGAAGATATTTTCTTTGTCACTAAAAAAGATGGCATTCCGATGTCCGATTCAGAAGCTCAAACTTTTGCTGCACAATTAAAATTAGCATTGGATGAAGCCTCGAATCAAGTCTCTAGCCAACATTAACTTAAATTAAGCGGTATCGATTTCATGAACTCAAGTTTGTCATTATTGCACCCCTATCCTTTTGAAAAGTTAAATAAACTTTTTCAAGATATAACACCTGCAGATTTACCACTGATTCCATTATCGATTGGTGAACCGAAGCATCCTGCGCCAGAGTTTGTAAAACAAGCAATTATTGACAACTTTAAACATTTATCGACTTACCCGAACAGTAAAGGTTTGCCAGAGCTTCGCCAAAGCATTGCCAACTGGCTGACCCGTCGTTTCAAGCTGAATAGTATTAGTGCTGAAACTAGTGTTCTTCCCGTTTCAGGAACACGTGAAGCGATCTTCTCTTTTGTTCAAGCTTTGGTGAACCGTGAAGATGCACCGTATGTGGTGATGCCAAATCCGTTCTATCAAATTTATGAAGGTGCAACTTTGCTTGCCGGTGCAAAACCGTACTTCATTAACTGCACAAAAGAAAACAATTACCTCGGTGATTTTGATGCCGTTCCTGCGGAAGTCTGGGAAAAAACAGCATTACTCTTTGTCTGCACACCGGGCAATCCAACTGGCGCTGTATTGTCTAAAGAACAATTCAAGAAATTGATTGAACTTTCAGACAAATATAACTTTGTTATTGCATCGGATGAATGTTATTCAGAACTCTGGTTTGCTGAAGCACCAGTGGGCTTACTTGAAGTTTGCGCTGAAATTGGACGTGACGACTATAAAAACTGTGTCGTGTTCCATTCACTTTCTAAACGCTCAAACTTACCGGGCATGCGTTCAGGTTTTGTCGCTGGTGACGCAGCCTTACTTAAGCCATATTTGCAATACCGTACCTATCATGGTGCAGCGATGCCGGTTCAACATCAGCTGGCATCAATTGCCGCTTGGGACGATGAAACACATGTGGAAGAAAACCGTAAGCTGTATCGTGCCAAGTTTGATCTGTTCCAGAAAGAGTTAGGGCACTTATTGCCACTGAAAAAACCGGATGCAGGTTTTTATTACTGGTTAAAAGTAGACAATGATGAAGCATTTGCCAAAATGCTGATGGAAAAAGCGCATATTAAAGTGCTTCCCGGACGTTACCTGTCTCGTGATACTGAACACGGCAATCCGGGTGAAAATCACGTACGTTTAGCCTTGGTTGCAGATATTGCGCAATGTGAGCAAGCAATTCAGCGCCTAAAAGCCATTCTCTAATGCTTTAAGTACTCACCTGATTTAAAATAATCCACTGTTTCTACAGTGGATTATTTATTTCCAGCTCATGAATTAAGTTACAGGTAATATTTCGATCGACCATGGCAATAGATTCAAGTTTTGCCTGCATCACCGCATCAATCACTATTAGCATCCAGTACTTTTAAGCCGGTACTTTTTAATATTTCGACTTCGTCAATCATCCCACTACTTGCTCTCACGGTCATTTTTACTTTTACTGGTGATTTAGCAGGCTTAACTCTGTTGCGGTAAAATTGAGTGTTGGCAGAGTTAATCTGCTAACTTTTCTTCAGCAGTTTTGAATGATTTTATAGTCCAATAGTGGCAGTGCATACTTTTTTGCGGTGTGGTTAGGCTTTGCGACAATGCATCAATTTTTTAACTATTTGCAAACACTGTGCTTGGCGCACAGACCAATAGCAATGCAGTTAAACTTGGAAAAATGGCTTTTTTGACATTTTCCTACACAATATAAATGAATTAAAGGCGATCTTTCGATCGCCTTTAATTGTTATTCTTTATGCAAAACTACTTGGCTAAAGCAGCTTCTACTTCACTTTCTAAATCCTCAGGTTTCGTGGTCGGTGCAAAACGGTTTAACACTTTGCCGTCTTTACCAATCAAGAACTTGGTAAAGTTCCATTTAATCCCATTGCCTAGAATTCCTTTACTGTTATTGGTCAAATAACGGAATAAAATGTGTGCTTCTGGGCCTTTTACATCGACCTTTGAAAACATAGGAAATGTTACGCCATAATTTTTTTGGCAGTAAGCCCCGATTTGATCATTCGATCCTGGATCTTGCCCGCCGAACTGATTACAAGGGAATCCCAAAACCTCCAATCCCTGATCTTTGTATTTTTCATACAATTTCTCAAGACCTGCAAACTGGGGGGTAAAACCGCATTTACTAGCAGTATTTACAATCAATAAAACCTTGCCTTCATAATCGGCAAATGATTTATTTTTTCCATCTAACAACTCAGCCTCAAACTGATAAATGTTGGTCATGGATATGTTTCCTCGTCATTTTTTTCTTGTGTTTTTAATTCTAATGAAGCTGAATTTACGCAATAGCGTAACCCTGTTGGCTGTGGGCCATCTTCAAAAACATGTCCTAAATGTGCGTCACAATGATGACAAACAATTTCTGTTCTCACCATACCATGCGTCGCATCCTGATTCTCATCAATTGCACCACTGGCAATCGGTTTGTAAAAACTTGGCCAGCCACTACCACTATCATATTTAGTGTCTGAAGAGAACAATTCAGCGCCACAACAGCGACAAATATATGTTCCTGCTTGCTTGGTATTCCAGTATTTTCCTGTAAATGCTGGCTCGGTCCCCTTTTGTCGCGTAATGCGAAATTCGTCTGGTGATAACTCTCTTTGCCATTCTCGGTCTGTTTTATTGAGTTTTCCCATCACTAACTCCTTTAAATCTTTGACGTTCAGTGTCATGCTTCAGTACTTCATATTTACGCTAGAGCTAAAAAAATATCTAGCTAAATTTCAATATAGATTGTGATATTTCAGTAATCTATTTTTTCGAACCCTTATATAGTTGGATGGAAATATGTCCGTTTTAGGTAACACTACGCCTCGCGAAATTAAGAAATCGTCTAAGCTCGAGCATGTATGCTACGACATTCGCGGACCTGTGTTACGAGCGGCCAATGAAATGGAAGAAGCCGGGCATAAGATTATTAAACTCAATATCGGTAATCCCGCCCCCTTTGGCTTTGAAGCGCCACAAGAAATTATTAATGATGTCGCTTTAAACTTACCTAATGCCGTGGGTTATACAGACTCAAAAGGGATTTTCCCTGCGCGTAAAGCGATTTGTCAGTATTACCAGCAAAAAGGCATTCGCGACATGCACGTTAATGATGTGTATCTCGGTAATGGCGTGTCCGAACTGATTGTCATTGCAATGCAAGGCTTGCTGGACGATGGCGATGAAATGCTGGTTCCCATGCCGGATTATCCTTTGTGGACTGCTGCGGTAAACTTGTCAGGTGGTACGGCGATTCATTACAAATGTGATGAAGAAAACTACTGGTATCCTGACATTGCGGATATGGAAAGCAAAATCACGCCCAATACCCGAGGTATTGTGATTATCAACCCAAATAATCCAACGGGGGCAGTTTATCCACGCCATGTACTAGAACAGATTGTTGCACTTGCAAAAAAATATGATCTTATTTTATTTGCAGATGAAATTTACGACAAAATTGTTTATGACGGTATTGAACATGTCGCTGTGGCTGCGCTTGCCGGCGATCAACTCTGTATCTCGTTTAATGGCTTGTCTAAAGCATATCGTATTGCCGGTTTCCGTTCAGGCTGGATGGCCATTACCGGTGATAAATCACGTGCAATGGACTACATTGAAGGTTTAGACATGTTGGCCTCAATGCGCCTATGTGCCAACCACCAAGCACAATATGCCATTCAAACAGCACTTGGTGGCTATCAATCAATCAATGATTTGATTCGTCCAGGCGGTCGTTTATATGAACAACGAAATATCGCCTGGGAAATGTTGAATGAAATTCCGGGCGTATCTTGTGTCAAACCAGAAGGTGCAATGTACTGTTTCCCTAAACTTGATCCGGAAATTTATCCGATTCAAGATGACGAAAAATTCATGCTCGACTTTTTACGTGCTGAAAAAGTGTTACTGGTTCAAGGGACGGGTTTCAACTGGCCGACTCCTGATCATTTCCGTGTAGTGTTCTTGCCAGCTGAAAATGAACTTCGTGAAGCCATTACCCGTTTAGGTCGCTTCCTGGCAAAAATGCGCTAATTTCTGAAATGAAGAAAAACCGCGTTTGATAACGCGGTTTTTTTATGGCTGCTGTTAGTCTTTAAGCGGATTGCCATACTGTTTTAAATATTCAATCCCTAATTGCCGCGAACCCTGATTATTAATATGGTTGGTGTCTTTATTTCGGTATAAAGGCACATTGTTGATCATAATTTTACAGGCCTGCTGATTACACATCGCCTTCGCAGGATCAATAATTTTCAAGTCAGGGTATTTCAGTTTTGCTTCTGCAACAATTCGATTAAATTTCATGAGCTGTACCTCATAGTTGCGTCTAGAAACAGTACATTGATCCTGAGTATTTAAAATTTCATTGCGTAGATTACAATCGGCCGGCACCCCGTCTTGATCTAAGCGAGGGACATCATTGAGCAATATGACTTGATCACTGGACTGATAGGCAATTTCCAGCGCTTTCATAAAACCGTTTTTGAATATTTCTTCATTTGAATGATGAATACCATCTTCAAGTTTTACCTCAGACCCAAAATACGGTACATATGAACCCGCTAAAATAATGCTTGGATAATGTGTTTTTGCAAGATGAGCGGTAATGGCCTCATTTCTTAATTTAAATTCGCTCAGCTCTTCCCAACGATTAAAATTAGATTCAAAACGCTGCACCTCAGGTAAATAAAAAGTTGAACTTTGAGTGACGTCATAGCCGCGTAAATTGGCATCTTTAGCCCATACGTCCAGCATCGCGGTATAAGCATTGGCATGAGAATCACCGATCAATAAAAAATCGACGCTGGCTTTCGCTTTGCCCAATATGCAATCATCCTGAGCAGGTAATGCTTTCGGGTCCTCAATATCCATACATTTATTTCGGATCACATGCGCAAATGAATTAAGTGCTTGTTGTTTGATATAAACAGACTCGGGGAATCGATCTGGAAAACCTTTATTGATATTGATGGTCTTGGCAATAGCAATAAAACTGAGGGCTGGCACCAGAAAGCCAATGATTATCACTTTGTAATTAGCCATCATCACAAAACGTTTGCTTGGTTTTTCAATCAGTTGATAGGTTAAAAATGCCAACAGAATAGACAATAGTACAATCACAGCCTGATTTTCTGTATTTAATGGCCGCATATAAATGCCAAACAATACGATAATAGGCCAGTGCCATAAATACAAAGGATAAGAAATTCTTCCAATCCAGGTACTCAGAGGATTGTTGAGTAACACATTACTTGAAGGTGAACATTGCCCAAGATAAATAATGAAGGCTGTCGCCAAACACGGGATAAGTGCCATTACTCCCGGAAATGGAGTCTTTTCATTAAAATATGCTGCTGCCGCAAACAATACGATTAAACCGAGCCAAACCAGACTTTGCACTATTTTTTTTGGCAGCTTAAGTTGTGGTAAAAAGCCAATCAATGCACCAATAAGCAACTCAAAGGCACGTACTGGCATACTGTAGTAAGCCTTCTCTGCATTTTGAGTCAATTTATACTGGGCATAAACCAATAAGGTCATGATTAAGGTCGTGATAATAGCCCAGGTATATTTACGCGATACCTTTCCAACAAACAGCAATAACAACAAAGGCCAGAAAATATAGAACTGCTCTTCTACCCCAAGCGACCATAAATGCAGTAAAGAAATACCTTCAGCACTCTGGCTAAAGTAATCTCCCACTTCATTGCGCATATAGATATTTGCCATCAGCAAGGTTGCGTACATGACACTATCAAAATATTGGGTCAAGTCACCAGGTAGCATCACCTGCCAGGCAATGACACTGACAACGCTGAGCACCGTAAAATAAGCAGGTGCTAGACGTACCACACGCTTCTTGTAAAACCGTGCGATGGAAAACCGTTTGGACTGAATCTCATGGGTTAAAATGAGGGTAATCAAATAACCTGAAATCACAAAAAAGACATCGACACCAATATATCCTCCAGAAAAGAAAGATAATCCGATATGGTTAAAAATCACCATTAAAACGGCGATAGCCCTTAAGCCATCTATATCAGCGCGATATGAAAAGTTCATAATTCCAAAAAGTATAATAAATTAGCGGCATTGTATGCCTTTATTGAAAAAATTCAATTTTCAAAATAAAGGGCTATATGTCACTCAACTCTATAAGAGCAGTCTTAAATATTACTTAATGACTCGAATATCGATATTTTTGTAGCGTTTGTAAGGTCTGATCCTATTCATTGTTTGGGAGTCATGTTATCTATTGTGTTGAATCAATACGAAATAGCTGCGAGCACACGGATGTCCTCAAACAATCTCAAGCTTAGTCTTTTTTTATGCCTCAGCATGTGTTTAGGAATTGGTATTTTACGTTTTTCCTATACCGCACTGTTACCCAGCACACGTGAAGCATTTGACTGGTCAATCGGTTTTGCCAGTCTTTTAGGGAGTGCCAATTTACTCGGCTATCTGATGGGTGCTTTTGCAGCCATGCGATTGCCTCAAAACAAAAGCATGACCCTTTACATTCAGATTGCCGCAATTGCGGGAATGTTCAGTTTAATGTGCTGTGCTTTTGCAAATTTCCCTCAAGCTTGGTATATCTTCTGGCGTGTGATTTCGGGGATCAGCGGTGGCTTATTAATGATCTTATCCCCTAGTGTGGTTGCACAATGCTGTGATATCCAGGATCGTTTTAAAATTAATTTTATTGGTTTTAGTGGAATTGGTCTTGGTGTTTTAGTGGCTACGCTTTTCTTGCCTTATCTGGATCAAATTTCGATACAGACAGCCTGGCTTATTTTATGTGGATTTGCGCTGATTATTTGTATTTGCTTAAGTGTGCTACTGCAACAATTTAAGTATCATTTGTCTGCACAAACCGTTCAGAGTCTATCTAAGACCCCACTCAATGCAATCTTTTATAGCTTGATGATTGTGTATGCTTGCAGTGCATTTGCCTATATTCCGCATTCATTATTCTGGATTGACTATCTCAGCCATGAACTGGGACTGAATCTGTTCTGGATCAATTTTAACTGGATTCTGTATGGCGTAGGCAGCGCTTTGGGGGCTTTTGCCGCTTACTCACTGGCAAGAAAATTTGGAAATTTTACCAGTCTGAAAATTCTGTATAGTCTCTACATTGTGGCAATTTTTATTGCCACATTAAACACCAGTCCACTGCTGACTTTTGCCTCATCCTTTTTTACCGGCATGCTCAATCCGGCCGTGGTGTTTTTGACCTCTTATACGATTTTACAACTGTATGGCCTGGCGTATAAAAAGCTCTGGAGTATTGCGACGCTGTGTTTTGCATCTGTGCAGCTGATTGGCGGATTAAGTTTTAGTACCCTGCAACATTTCGGTGTAACTTATCATCAACAGTTTATATTGGCTACTGTGGTTCTATTATTGGGAACTTTACAATTGGCTTGGTATACCCGATCTGATCAATGTCACAGGATTAGAGAAATCTGATTTATTCTGATTTATTTTGATTTATTTTGATTTATTTTGATACTTTTAAGAATCTGGAACCAGATAAGGATAAGGATTGATGGCACCTTGCCCATTGAGATAAATACCATAATGTAAATGTGGCGAGGTATTTTTAGCATTACCGGTATTTCCTACATAACCAATCACTTGACCGACTTCTACCCAGTCTCCTTCTTGAATCTGATCAGCATAATCGTCTAAATGCGCATAATAATGTCGGCTTAAATTCGGCCCCGTAATCCAGACCACCTTACCCCCCAAATTATTAGTTCCGACTCGAGTGACAATCCCTGGTGTTGCACTAAGTACAGAAGTTCCTCGCTTGGCAAAAATATCGATACCTTCATGCTTGCGTCCTTCGCTACGTGCTGCACCCCAAGTATCATTAATCTGACGAGCTTTAATATTTTCAACCGGCATTGCAAGTTGTGCAGGCAAGTCCATTTGTTGCAATTGCATATATAAAATTGGATAACGAAGGCCTACTGCTTCGCCAGAGGATGGTGGCTGACAACCTGAAAGCAGCATGAATGTCATCATTAAACTCATGCAGGAAATCTTTTTGAACATTTTTCGATGCTGCTGCATTAATTTCAAGAATTAAAGTGATTTAATCAATTTCATCTTAAGTTTTTAATTCTATTGAATGAAATATGATTTCTGTAAATATAAAAAAACCCGCAACACGTGCAGGTTTTTCTAATCCACAGCTCAAGTCTTCAACTTATTCCATGTTGTTGATGACTGCTTGACCAAATTCAGAGCAACGTAATAAAGTCGCGTCAGGCATTAAACGCTCAAAGTCATAAGTCACAGTTTTAGCAGCAATCGCACCAGAAATACCCTTGATAATCAAGTCAGCCGCTTCAGTCCAACCCATGTCACGCAGCATCATTTCCGCAGAAAGAATGATTGAACCCGGGTTTACTTTGTCCTGGCCAGCATATTTAGGTGCAGTACCATGAGTCGCCTCATACATTTGGATTGCACCCCCGATGTTTGCACCAGGAGCAATACCAATACCACCCACTTCCGCTGCAAGTGCATCAGAAATATAGTCACCGTTTAAGTTCAACGTGGCAATGACTGAGTAATCCGATGGACGCATCAAGATTTGTTGCAAGAACGCATCAGCAATGACGTCTTTAATGATAATGTTTTTACCGTTTTTAGGGCTCTTGATTGTCACCCAAGGACCACCGTCAAGAAGCTCGCCACCAAAACGTTCAAGCGCGACTTCGTAACCCCATTCTTTAAATGCACCTTCGGTATACTTCATGATGTTGCCTTTGTGAACTAAAGTCACGCTAGGCTTGTTATTGTCGATTGCAAATTGAATGGCTTTACGAACCAGACGTTGTGTCCCTTCTTTAGAGACTGGCTTGATCCCGATACCACAGTTATCTTCAAAACGGATTTTAGTCACGCCCATTTCTTCTTTCAGAAATTTAATGACTTTTTTAGCTTCTGGTGAATCCGCTTTCCATTCAATCCCCGCATAGATATCTTCAGAGTTTTCACGGAAGATCACCATGTCAGTCAGTTCAGGGTGATGAACTGGAGAAGGAACACCTTCGAACCAGCGAACTGGACGTACACATACGTAAAGGTCTAATTCTTGACGTAAAGCGACATTGAGAGAACGAATACCACCACCAACAGGAGTCGTTAATGGACCTTTAATCGAAACAACGAACTCGCGAAGCGCTTCAAACGTTTCTTCCGGCATGTAAGTCCCATAGATTTTATCTGCTTTTTCGCCGCAGTAAACTTCCATCCACTCGATCGAACGTTTGCCAGCGTAAGCCTTTTGAACCGCGGCATCTACCACTGCTTTCATCGCTGGTGTAATATCTACACCAATACCGTCACCTTCAATGAAAGGAATGATCGGATTGTTTGGGACATTAAGTGATAAATCTGCATTTACGGTAATTTTGCTACCATCCACAGGAACTATGATCTTCTGATAACCCATTGTACAAGTTCTCCCTTTGTAGCAAACGACTTTAAAAATAATTGCCAAGAAGCAATACTTTCAACTTTTTTTATCTTATCGCATAATACTTTAATCGAATTTTAGTCTTTTGGAGATTTATACGGGAAATAACCCCATTTTTCGCTGAAATAAAACTTAACGCTCTGGTCTTGATGATTATCAAAATGGTCATTTTCTATGAAAGTCGTCATTCTTAATATTTTTACATTCCTCATTCTTTAATGACTTATATTTATCTACTCTATATAAGTTAAAAACACATAATCATAACTTTAATCTTTTTCAATCAATTCTTATTGAATATAAAACCGGTATCTTTAAAGTAAAGTTTACTGATCGTGATATAGCCAAGTTCAGTTAAAACGACTAAATCATTTCTCTTTTGAACCCCAGTCGGCATCATACTTATGTGATCTAATGTAATCTAAAATCCCTTAATATATTATCCATAGATACAGAAAGTTCATTGCTATAACCTGTACACGGTAAGAATATTATTAAATTTAATTTAGAAGTTAGTAAAAAGCCTATTTAATTCTCCCAACTTAAATAGTCTTTTTAATTTACAATTTTATAATTTTTGTTTTAAATTATTGAAATAAAAACGAGGTATCACTGCTACCCTGTTAAATAAATAGGTTTTATAAAAGTGAGCTACTTCCAAATGTTCTAGTTAAGTTATATTTTTTAGAAATTTATCTAAATTCCCAACATTTAATAGGGTTAATGAAATTCTTTATAACTGAGTTCTTCACTCATATCATTTCAATAGCCTCTTTATTTTATCAAACCTATCAAACTTAATATTTTCCTGAGCTAGGTCAGGAAATCTTTGAGTAGCGATTGTTTAATAATTTCATCAAAGTTAGGTTTTAACGAATTTTGCCTATTTGTCTTCACGGTTTTATAACAATAGCTCGCTGCTATACCTGCACTTAATAGGGCCAACATTTTCATTCTTCACCTCAAATTATTAAAATAAATATATGAATATTAAACTATCATTCAAATTTGTAGCTTTCCAAATCACTTTTGATTATTTTTTGTACTGCATGTAAGCCATCATATACGAAATTAAAACTTAGCTCTTGAATGCATGAATTTTATTTATCATAGTATGATTGATTTCAGAAGCCACAATAAACAGTGCAACCGGGGAAGGAAGTTATCTCTTAAGGTTACAAACTTTAAAGTAAGTTTCATAAGTCGACATTGTTTACAGAATTCGGACTAAATAGTTTATGCCTTGCTGAACTCTATAAAATTAAACAGCCTATTCAACTTTTATAAAATAATAGGTTTTAGTATTCATCATAGGTCAAGAATAAAGTTGAAGAACACAAAACAGAATCTGATATGATAGCCCCCACATAGTGGGCTTTTCTTTACCACCTTTTACCCCCACCTCCCAAAACGGGTAACTAAACGGGTAACTCGAAAACCACAACAAATTATATTTAATCTTTTTAGTAGGTTACTGTGAAAATAGTTATTCTTAATAAACCTTATGACGTTCTCTCCCAATTCCGTGCCGATGAGAAACATCAAACTATGGCTGATTTTACTCAAGACCCTGACCTGCGTATTGCTGGTCGTCTTGATTTAGATTCAGAAGGTTTGATGTTCTTAACGGATCATGGTGGTTTGAACCAGTTCATTACCAACCCTGCCAACAAAAAGTTTAAAACTTATGTGGTACAGGTCGATGGTGACATCACTGAAGAAGCTTTAGAACAACTTCGTAAAGGTGTTGAGCTTAAAGATGGCATCACCCTGCCTGCTCAGGCAAAAAAAATTGATGAGCCTGATTGGTTATGGGAACGGACACCACCTGTACGTTTCCGGGCGAGTGTTCCAACTTCATGGGTGGAAATTCAAATTTGTGAAGGTCGCAATCGTCAAGTTCGTCGTATGACCTCTGCAGTTGGTTTTCCAACTTTACGTTTGATTCGTACTCAAATTGGTAGCATTAGCATTGTAAAACTTGGCTTGCAACCGGGTGAGCAAGTCGAGATCGAACCTTTACTTTACCCAGACTTTAAAGATGTTCCTGCTGATAAACCGTATGAAGGTCGTTCTTTTGCGAAAAAGACCTCGACCAAAAAACAGCACTTTTCGGTTGCTAAAGATAAAGCTCGTGAAGAAAGAGGCGAAGCGCCATTTAAAGGCAAGAAAAAAGCTGGCGGTGGTACAACGCGTATTTGGCAAATGGATGATGCGGATAAACCCCGTCGTAAAACCAATGGTACAACACGCCCAAATACCAAAACCCCTCGTGGCCGTGGACGTAATGGTCGTTAAGATTTAGTTTAAACAGGTTCCTTTTTAGGAAAGTTCATGCTGTAAAAATTGCGGACAAAAAAAGCCGGTGCATATGCACCGGCTTTTTTACATCACCGACAAAGTCGGCTTTGCATTACATTAATTAAGCTGTAACAGTTGCAAGAGCAGCGTTCAAGGTTGCGCTTGGACGCATTACTGCATTCACTTTTGCTTGATCAACAGCGTAGTAACCGCCGATGTCTGCTGGTCTGCCTTGAACTTCAACAAGTTCAGCAATGATCTTGTCTTCGTTTTCAGCCAATGCTTTTGCAAGCGGAGCAAACTTCGCTTTCAATTCAGCATTTTCGTCCTGCGCAGCAAGTTCTTCAGCCCAGTATTTTGCCAGGTAGAAGTGACTGCCACGGTTGTCGAGCTCGCCAGTACGACGTGAAGGTGATTTATCATTGTCGAGCAATTTGCCAGTCGCTTGGTCTAAAGTTTTAGCCAATAACTTCGCAGCAGCATTGTCTTCTTTGATGCCCATCTCTTCTAGAGAAACAGCCAACGCCATGAACTCACCGAGTGAATCCCAACGTAAGTGGTTTTCTTCAACCAACTGCTGTACGTGTTTAGGAGCAGAACCGCCTGCACCCGTTTCGTACATACCACCACCCGCCATTAACGGCACGATAGAAAGCATTTTCGCAGACGTACCCAATTCCATGATCGGGAACAAGTCAGTCAGGTAGTCACGTAAAATGTTACCTGTTACAGAAATCGTATCTAGACCACGAGCAACACGTTCAAGCGTATAACGCATTGCACGTACTTGTGACATGATTTGGATATCAAGACCAGTCGTGTCATGATCTTTCAAGTATTTTTCAACTTTCTTGATCAATTCATTTTCGTGTGGACGGTACGGGTCAAGCCAGAAGATCGCCGGCATGCCAGAGTTACGCGCACGATTTACCGCAAGTTTCACCCAGTCACGAATCGGTGCGTCTTTCACCTGACACATACGCCAGATATCGCCTTCCTCAACGTTTTGAGTCATCAACACTTCACCAGTTTCAAGATCAGTGATGTTGGCAATACCCGCTTCAGGAATTTCGAAAGTTTTGTCGTGTGAACCGTATTCTTCCGCTTTTTGCGCCATCAAGCCAACGTTAGGTACAGTACCCATTGTTTTTGGATCGAAGTTGCCATTCCACTTACAGAAATTGATCATTTCTTGGTAGATACGTGCGAAAGTCGATTCAGGCATAACTGCTTTACAGTCATAAGGTTTGCCGTCAGCGCCCCACATTTTACCGCCACCACGGATCATTGCAGGCATAGAAGCATCTACAATTACGTCGTTTGGTGAATGGAAGTTAGTGATGCCTTTTGCTGAATCGACCATTGCAAGTGCTGGACGGTGTTCTTGGCACGCATGCAAGTCACGGATGATTTCTTCACGCTGTGATGCAGGTAAAGTTTCAAGTTTCTCGTAAAGACCAGCCATACCATTATTGATGTTGATGCCTAGCTCGTCAAATAACTTGCCATGTTTCTCAAACGCTTCTTTGTAGTAAATTTTCACACAGTGACCGAATACGATCGGGTGTGAAACTTTCATCATGGTTGCTTTAACGTGTAAAGAGAACAAAATGCCTGCTTCACGACAATCTTCAAGTTCTTTCTCGTAGAAGTCACAAAGTGCTTTTTTGCTCATGAACATCGAGTCAATGATTTCGCCATCTTTCAACGCAACTTTTGGCTTAAGAACGATGGTATCACCACTCTTGGTGATGAGTTCCATTTTTACATTACGAGCGCGATCAAGGGTCATTGACTTTTCGCCGTGATAGAAGTCGCCTTCACTCATGTGTGAAACGTGGGTTTGTGACCACTGTTTCCACTCGCTCATTGAATGCGGGTGTTTTTTCACATAATTTTTTACAGCAGCAGGCGCACGACGGTCAGAGTTACCTTCACGTAATACAGGGTTTACAGCAGAGCCTAAGCATTTGCCATAACGAACCTTAATTGACTTTTCTTCTTCAGTCGTTGGATTTTCCGGATAGTCAGGAATCGCGTAGCCTTTAGATTGAAGCTCTTTGATGCACGCTGTTAGCTGGCCAACAGAGGCACTGATATTCGGTAATTTAATAATGTTAGTGTCTGGATCTTGAGTAAGACGACCTAGCTCCGCGAGGGTATCGGGAACTTTCTGCTCTTCATTTAGGTAGTCTGCAAATTCTGCGAGCACACGAACCGCTACAGAGATGTCACTTTTGACAATCTCGACACCGGCCGGCTTAGTAAAGGTCTCAATGATCGGCAGTAGCGAATAAGTCGCCAATAATGGCGCCTCATCAGTCAGTGTGTAAATGATTGTTGACTTTCCACCAGCCATATATAGCCCCTTGCGTTGGATTGAGTTTTGAAGATCGAGCTTTTGACCCGACCCTGCGAACCGATTTGCTTAAATAAAACATCGAAAGTATCGGTGCTCATTGCACCTCAGCTAAACAACAATATCTTTTCATCTTGCTGTCTGGCTGAAAATTCGTATACATCGGTGTTGTTCACCAATTCTTATATTCTACTTGAAATTTCGTCTCTTTTCGAATATAGGTACTTGTATTCGGTCTCTACGGCTACATTGGCACACCTAATTGCATGAGTAATGGCTCAAGGTTTAAATAAGATATTATATATATTTATCAATAACTTGAAACAAAAACTACCCACAATATTGATTAAAATTTAAACTGATTGATTTACCGTTTTACAACCCAATTTATTAAAACATGTTGGGTATCATGGAAATAAATTATCTATAAAGGAATACGATGCAAATTTGCCCCTGATCAGCCGAAAAAATTTTCATTGTGAGGTCTGCACTCCTTACTTAAGTTTTACTAAACTTTAAAGGCTTTCGAGCGATAAACGTCAGCGGTACATTGTGTAAGAATCAAAAATGTACGTGTTGATAAGTGGGTGAAGTGAAGACCAATGAGTAAGGTCGAATTTTTGAACTCTATCTAAAAGATATGAACTTACAAAAAGGAACCTTTAAAATAAATGACTGGTTTAAGGCAAAAAATCAGCATTTGTTCTTTCCGGAAGTGCCTGTCATTTTGTGATTGATTTAAATTTACTAGAAATTAATCTTTATGATAAATAATATCACCACTCTTTAAATTCATATCTGATCCTACAAAATAAATTAGGAATCCAACCTCATAGGGTTGTTTATACATATCTTGATATTTAAGTTTCAAGTTAAAACTTTTAGTTCCTTCGTCCTCAATTATTTTAACAACACTCTGGTCAATGAAAAGTTCAATTTTTTCCTCTCTATTTTTGTCTAATTTAATAATTTTATTTTCAATATACTTAGAATTATCTAGAGGTAAATCAATCTGATCGCCATCATGATAATAAAATTTAATACCCTTTGCCTGCCCCAGACCATAGTTGATTATTATTAAATGTAATTTATATGCGCTAGTTTCTTCTTCACTCTCTAAGTTCGAAGCACATTCCCAACTTCCACTAACTATTTCTATATCTGGTTTTGCACTTAAATATAATGCTTGTAATTGCTCCATTTGAATTGAGGCAAAATTTTGCTGAATTTGAGTACTAACCTTCATTTCTTCAATTTGGAGATTTAAAGCTTTAGCCTGTTGATTAATAGCTACAGAATTTTGATCTAACTGCTTACCCTGCTGTACATATCCTAAAATTAACCAAAAGAAAGCTACTGGTGCGAATATACCTGCCAGAAAGTCACCAAGCTCATTAAATGTTGTGGGTCTTTCCAACCATCCTAAAATATAAATCGTAAAGAAAAAAACTATCCATATACCAGTTGCAACATAACAAACTTTTCTAAATCTTTTATCTTCACTACTATTATTCATTTAATACCAATAAAAAACCGATGCCTAAGCATCGGTTTTACATGACTTTAATAAAACTAGCAAATTAAGCTTTCAACCATTTCTCTGCTTTCGCTTGATCTTCAACTTTCAAGTCAACCGTGGTCAAATCAATTGCACCACCTTGGACTTCAAACTGAATAAATTCATCACGGCGGAATGCATACACAGCGAAAGTGCCTTCTTGTTTCGAATATTTCTCAACAAGTTTTTCCGACGCTTTTAAACCATCAATCGCAACAATCACATCATTGGCAGAAAGACCGGCTTTAGCCCCTGTACTGTCACGACGAACCTGTTGAATCGCCACACCTTCAGGTTTATCTGCAACTTTGAGTCCGAATGGCAAAGCTTTTTCATTTTTCAATTCAAAACTTAGACCAAATTCAGGCAGCAACTGATCCAGTGGCAATTCGTCTGTGGTATTGATCAAATAATTAATTTGTTCAAGCCAGCTTTGGCCCGTTAATTCATGACACAAATCAAAGATGGTACGCTCATTTACTTGAATGCCCTTCTGCGCATTTTCATACAGCTTACGCATAAGTGCATCAAGGCTTGAACCTTTAAGACGCAATCCTAAATCCAGACACAGCGCCACCAAACAACCTTTGTTGTAGTAGCTTGTACCTGCATTATTCGAGTTCTCATCCTGACGGTAGAATTTTACCCACGCATCAAAACTAGATTCCGCCACGGTTTGAATCGCATGACCTGGATTTTGCAAGTAACGATCAATCTGCGCTTTTAATAAAGCAATATAGGATTCTTGATTGATGACACCGCTACGCAGCAAAATCAGATCATCATAATAAGAGGTAAAGCCTTCAAAGATCCAAAGTAGTGAGGTATAGCCTTCTCTATTCAAATCGTAATTGACAAAGTTTTCCGGGCGAATAAATTTCACCAGCCAAGAGTGGAAATATTCGTGACTGCATAAACCCAAGAAACGTTGATAATCTTTTGATGGCTCAACCGGTTCATCCGCTTTTGGCAGGTCATCACGTGGCGTAATCAAGCTGGTGCTATTCGGGTGTTCTAGACCACCATAGCTATTGCCTGTTGCCATCGTCATAAAGGTATAGTTTTCAAATGGCGCCGAACCAAACATTGAAATTTCTGTGCTACAGATTTTTTCAATGTCTTGCTGCATACGTTCAGCATTCATGGCATGTTTGCCTGAAACCACAAACTCATGCGGAATACCATTGGCTTCAAAGCTAAAACGGGTTTGATCTGCCAGTTCAAATGGCGAATCAATCAGCTGCGCATAGTTTTTAGCTTTTAAAGTATGACGACCTTTAACCAAGCTCTTGTTTTCCAAACCTGTGGCCAATTGGAAGTGTTTTAGTTCTTCCGGCAGGAACACTTCAACTTCAATGGCTTTATCTTCCTGACCTTCTAGTCCTAGACAGGTACAGGCCGGATTTACATATAAACGTGTTTGATCCACATATGCACCACGCACAGACAGGTCATAGGCATAAACGTCATATTCAACCGTAATCAGTTCATGATCGGTATTAAATAAACGCCATTTATTCTTTTCAAATTTGCTAATTTGCAGAATACGCCCATCTTCATCATATGCTTTGACTGACTCAAGATGCTTGGAAAACTCGCGAATTAAATAGCTTCCCGGAATCCAGGTCGGTAGTAATAGTACTTGGGTAGGATTTGCTAAAAAGCGAAGTGTCACGTGAACTAGATGCTGACGATAATCGTCAAATTCGATTTGATAATGCAACATAAGGGGCAATACAAAATAAAAAAAGGTAACTTGGCAATTAGCTTAGCATTTTTTTGTAAAGCAATGCGAACTGTCACATTTGTCTACAATTCTGACTAGCCATTTTTTAAAAAAAAGCATAGCATGCCCATGATTTTTTGCATTTTAAAGCCAATGGATTGGCAAATAAAGGAACATCATTGAAAGCTGTCATCTACCTCCTCGCATCTCTTAGTTTATTGTGCTCCACGATAGTCAGTGCTGCATTACTGAACCTCGTTCCGGAAAGTGTTGAAGCGCCCGCCTGGACCATTCTGGATACTCAATCTGGACAAGTGATTGCTGAGCACAATAGCCATGAGCAACGTGCACCAGCATCCATGACCAAAATGATGGTTGCTTATATCGCGTTCAAAGAAATTCAGGCAGGTCATTTAAAAAAGGATGAAATCATCACTGCAACACCGGTGGTCAAAATGGTGCAGTGGGATGAATCACAAATGTATCTTAAAGAAGGTGAGCAGATTTCTGTTGATCAGCTGCTGGCGGGTTTGATCGTGATGTCAGCTAATGATGCGGCTGTGACTTTAGCTGAACGCATTTCAGGCACAGTACCGGCTTTCATTGAACGCATGAACATTGAGGCCAAAGCCTTGGGAATGAACGATACGCATTTCGCCAATGCGCCAGGTGTGACCATGCCGGATCATTTTTCCTCTGCACATGATATGGCATTACTTGGTCAAGCACTTACAGCAGAGACACCTGAATATTTGCATTATTCAGTGATGCCGAGTTTCAGTTATAACCAGCGTTTTCATCGTGCAACCAACTTGGCACTCAAATTTGACCCCAGTGTTGATGGTTTAAAAACAGGTTTTACCAAAGCTGCAGGTTATAACCTGGCACTTACTGCACACCGTCCTACGGCTAATCCTGAATTGCCTGAACGTCGTCTGATTGTGGTGGTGATGGGTACAAAAAACGCTTTAAAACGTGCTGAAATTGCCCATACCCTGCTGAACATGGCTTATACCTATACTCGCAATGAAGTGGCGATTAAAGATAAACAGCTGATTGCTGAATTACCGGTGATTAAGTCCACTTTGAAAATGTTCAAACTGGAAACCAGCAAACCGCAAATTATTACCACGTCTTTATATGACCAGCCTTATGCGATTGATCTGCAAACCTATGACACTGTCAATCAGCGCATTATGTTGAATACAGGTAATGGAACAATTCAGGCGATCGACCCATTACAAGAAACCAAAACTCACTTAAATATCGAAATCAAAGAAAAACTCCTGACCGCCCCATTAGCCAAAGTGATGGAATTGGCCACCGTGCAAGTTTATCAAAACAACCAATTGATTCGCACTATTGCCATTGAAAATGATGTACACATTGAAGAAGCCAATTTCTTCCAGAAAATTGCCATCTGGTTTAAACAGCTTTTCACTTTTTTCTCCAGTGATGAAGTGGAAGTTAAAACTTATCCTCTAGGCTAATTGCGTGACATTTCTTTAAATTATGTAAGCTGTATAACAATCTAAACAAAAGCAATGAATTGAAGATGTCATATTGATGCCGTCTTCTTTTTTGTCTTGAAAATAATAAATAGGTTAAATATGAGCAATCTACATAAAATTGTCATTGTGGGTGGTGGTGCCGGTGGTTTAGAACTGGCCACCCAACTGGGTAATACGTTAGGTAAAAGTAATAAAGCCAAAATCACCTTGGTGGATCAGAAACTGACCCATATCTGGAAACCGTTATTACATGAGATTGCAGCGGGCACACTCAATCCTCATGCCGAAGAAACCAATTATTTCTCCCATGCCTCCAAACATCATTATGAGTTTGTCTTAGGCAGTTTTATAGAGATTGATCGGGCTGCTAAACAAATCACGCTTGAAACAGCACAGCTATCCAAACCCGATCGAACCAAGCCAGATGAAACCCCAAAGTCTATTCACTTGGATTACGATACCTTGATTATTGCTGTGGGTTCGACTTCGAATGACTTTAATACCGAAGGTGTGAAACAGTACTGTCATTTTCTGGATAGCCGTAAACAGGCAGATGTGTTTCAGCAAGATTTACTGCATTTATATCTAGAAGCCCAAAACCATAAAACTACCCGCGCATTGAATATCGCGATTATTGGTGCGGGTGCAACAGGCGTAGAGCTTGCAGCCGAACTGTTTCAAGCCAAACAGACTTTCTTTAAATATGGTTTAAATAAAATTGACCCGAAAAATGTCAATATTACTGTCATAGAAGCGGCCGACCGAATATTGCCTGCCCTTTCTGAGACCATTGCTAAACACACCAGCCATCAACTTGAGCAATTTGGAATTAAGGTCTTGACCAAACATCGGGTTGCAAAAGTGGATGAGGACAAAGTCTACTTTGCCGATGGAACCTCTATAGATGCAGAACTGAAAATCTGGGCAGCAGGGATTAAAGCCCCAGTTGTTCTGGAACAATTAAAAGATTTTGAAAAAGACAATATTCACCGGCTAAAAGTGTATGCAACGCTGCAAACCTTATCTGACCCAAATGTTTTTGCTTTTGGTGACTGTGCTCATTGCCAGCCCACTGCGGATGAACCGGTACTCGGTCCACGCGCTCAAGTGGCCAGCCAGCAAGCCAGTTTTCTGGTCGATGCCATGAAAGCTCGTATCCAAGGCAAGTCACAACCGATGTTCAAATTTTCCGACAAAGGTTCACTGGTGTCATTAAGTCATAATAAAGCAGTGGGCGAATTACTCGGACAAGTCAATGTACAAGGTTTTATCGCAAAATCGATGTATGTTTCTTTATATCGACTGCATCAAGCTGCAATTCATGGTTATACCCATGCAGGAATTTTGACTGCCAAAGATTTTGTCACAAGAAAAACAGGTCCAAAGATAAAATTGCATTGAAATTTAAAAAACCGCCCCTATTATTAACAAAATGCCATTAAAAACGTAGAAAATGCAGTATTTTTGATAATTATGATCTACAAAATCTGCTTTTCACTTTATGATGTCCCCTTTAAAAATTGAATGGATCAATAACATGACTGCTATTGCAAATGACCTCGTGGTTTCTTTCCACTACACGTTGACTAACGCAGAAGGCGAAACTCTCGACCAATCACAAGGTGAACCACTTGCATATTTGCACGGTGCAGGTAACATCATTCCAGGTTTAGAAAATGCTTTAGAAGGCAAAACTGTTGGTGATAAATTTACTGTAAACGTTCCTGCTGCTGAAGGTTATGGCGAATATAACCCAGAAATGGTTCAAGAAGTTCCTGCTCAAATGTTCCAAGGTGTGGACAACATCCAACCTGGTATGCAATTCCAAGCTCAAACTGATGACGGCGTTCAAATCGTGACTGTTAAAGCAGTTGAAGGCGACACAATTGTTGTGGATGCTAACTTCCCGCTTGCTGGTCAAGACTTGACTTTCGAAGTTGAAATTGTTGAAATTCGTGAAGCTTCTGCTGAAGAATTAGAACACGGTCATGTACACGGCGCTGGTGGTCATCACCACTAAGATCGGTACAGATCATAAAAGGCAAAGTGTTTACTTTGCCTTTTTTATTGCCTTAAATTTTTTATACCTCATTCAATCACCCGAGAGAATTTCAGTTAGCTGAAGAATTTTAGTAATATTTCTAGAACTGGCTAATTTGTTTTAAACGCTGCATATCGATAATACGAATTTGGCTATAACTCCACTCTACAATGCGTTGTTGGATAAAATATTGCAGTTGCTTATTTAAGGTTTGTCGGGACACCTGCCATCACGGCAACTTCGACTTTCTGGACCGCATAAAAATCAAAATTTAGCGATTTTTGCTGTAAAAATAGTACCCGATTAAACACCGAATACCTTTTCACCTAATCACTGACTTTAAACTTGCCGTCACTGAGCAGTCAGCCGATCTGCATACGCCCAGACAATAACATATACATATCACCCAATTTTTGCTGAGAACGTAAAATCTATTGTTGCGTTAAATGGAAGCTTTTGGATAATTTTCAATAAAGCTGATGTCGGTATGCCAAGTATCTGCACGTCCACCACGTGAATCCAGCTCAAGCACATGTGCGGTTCCACTTTTTACCGGAACCGTTGGATGGATTCAAAGGCGTACCTAATAATGCAGCAAAGCCTTCCTGTTCATCATCGTTTAAATGCTGCTGGTTTTTAAAGAAGATAACTTTGTACTTGACCAGAGCATGGTTAATTTTATACACCGTTTCTTGATCTAGAGTTGAAGAGAGTTTGATCCCTTCAATTTCCGCACCAATGCGGCCGGTAATCGGTTTCACTTAAATAGGTTGATATTTGTAATTTGGACATAGGTATTTATTTGAGTGTGGCTTCTGGCTATTCCTTATATTTCAATTTTATTGCAAGGTTGTGTTGTTGAAATATAGTCTGCCCTTAATACGCCCTAAACACTGTCAAAGCTTTGACAGTGATCAGTACAATACCTGCTAAAGCGTTGAAGCTTTCTGATTTAGACAGTGCCCTTTTAGCAGCCTCTTCAGTAAAATAAGCAAAAAATTTAAGCTTAAAGTTACCCATTAAAAAAGCCCCTAAACATGGGGCTATTTATTCAAAACAATTATAGATAATCGCCTTCACGTTCTGGCTGATACAATACTTTTTCAATCTTCACTTTCATTAAATGACCATCTGGCTGTGGCCATTCAATTTCTTGTCCTTCTGCCAGTCCCAAAATTGCTGCGCCTACCGGTGCAAGTACATTGACTTGACCTTTTTCACCACGGAAATCATGTGGATAAACCAAGGTAATATCCGTAGATTCACTCGCAGGTGCAATGGTAATCCGCACACGCGCATTCATGGTCACTACATTTTGAGGAACCTCTTGGGGAGCTACCACATTAGCACGGGCAATCTCATCTTCAAGATGCTGCATCGTTGGACTCAGTTTAGATTGATGCTCAAGCATGGTTTCTAAACGCTGAAGATCCTGTTGTGAAATAATAATTGTCGGTCTAGCCATTTACCTGTTTCCTTTGAACGAAAGATGTCATTACAGCAATAGCAAAATGAGTTATATCTTTTATGGAGTATTATTCTGTTATAGCAGAAATATGATATTTGAAGAATATGACCTTTAATCATATATAAAAAAAGCCCCCTTGAGGGGGGCTTTCTCAAGTCTTTAACTTATTTTGCGTAAACAGGGAATTTAGCACATACAGTTTCAACTTTCGCTTTAACAGCGTTAATTACAGCTTCATCGCCTTTAGCATCTAAGATATCAGCAATCCAGCCTGCTAGGTCACGTACTTCAGCTTCACCGAAACCACGTGTTGTTACAGCTGGAGTACCAATACGGATACCAGAAGTCACGAACGGAGAACGCGGGTCATTTGGTACAGCATTTTTGTTCACAGTAATGTGAGCAGCACCTAACCAAGCGTCCGCTTCTTTACCAGTCACGTCTTGTTTGATCAATGACAGTAAGAATAAGTGATTTTCAGTACCACCAGATACTACATCATAACCACGTGCGATTAATACTTCAGCCATTGCTTTAGCATTTACCACAACTTGTTTTTGATATTCTTTGTATTCAGGTGTCATTGCTTCTTTAAAGCAGATTGCTTTAGCCGCAATAGCGTGAACCAAGGGACCACCTTGGTTGCCTGGGAATACAGCTGATTGTAATTTTTTCTCAATCTCTTCGTTTGCTTTCGCAAGGATTAAACCTGAACGTGGACCACGAAGTGTTTTATGTGTAGTCGTTGTTGTTACGTCAGCAATTTGCACTGGGCTTGGGTAAACACCCGCAGCAACAAGACCTGCAACGTGAGCCATATCTACAAACAGGTAAGCGCCAACTTTGTCCGCAATTTCACGGAAACGTTGCCAATCAACAATTTGGCTATATGCAGAGAAACCAGCTACGATCATGCGTGGCTTGTGTTCTACAGCTAAACGTTCAACTTCTTCGTAATCGATCTCGCCAGTTTCAACATTTAAGCCGTATTGAATCGCGTTATATGTTTTACCAGAGAAGCTAACTTTTGCACCGTGAGTCAAGTGACCACCGTGAGCCAAGCTCATACCCAAAACTGTATCACCTGGGTTAAGAAGCGCTAAGTAAACAGCAGAGTTTGCCTGTGAACCAGCATGTGGCTGAACGTTAGCATAGTCAGCACCAAAGAGTTCTTTAGCACGGTCAATTGCCAATTGTTCGATGATGTCTACATATTCGCAACCGCCATAATAGCGTTTACCAGGGTAGCCTTCTGCATATTTGTTAGTGAGTTTTGAGCCTTGAGCTTCCATAACTGCTGGAGAGCAATAGTTTTCAGAAGCGATTAGCTCGATGTGCGCTTCTTGGCGCTCACCTTCAGCATCAATTGCTTTAGCTAATTCTGGGTCGAATTCAGAAATCGAGATATTGGCAAACATTAGCGAGGTCCTATAAATTAGGGCTTTTAAGCCGTGCTAAGATTGGCGCGTATTGTAGCATGAAGTTTATAAATATCGAGAATGAACTTTGTTCAGTTTTAAATAAAAATAGCTCATGTAAATATAAAACATGAGCTATTAAGATCAAATCAAGTTATTGAATTGGCATTAAAGATTTTACATCCGTCACAATATTATCGACATTTTCAGTTACGACTGTGCTGTGATTCCAGCGATCAGCAACATTAGTAATGAATTTATCATCAATATATTCAAATGTCGTCCCTTTAGATTCAAGCATTGCCTTTAATAATAAAGTTGCTTTTTCAGGTACTGTGGTGTCATTTGAGCCTTGATAAATAATGACCCGCTGATTCAGTTTGACACTGCCCGGTTGTGAATCCTTGGTTAAGAAATTGTTAATCACAGGGACTGTCATAAAGTTATCTTGAGTACGACCATAATTAGCCAATAAATTACCAGGTGTTGATACATATTGTCCCATTGCATTACCCAACATATCTGCGACATCTGTAGCACATTCAGTCTCTGCAATTGGTGCAATCGCTGCTGATTGTGGTTTAAAAACCTGATTATAATTTACAAAAATTTGATGCCCTTGCATACCGGCCACAATTAAAGAGGTAAACATATCTAACTTTGCATATACTGGAATTTGTATATTAGCAGGTTGACCCACTACTAAGTCTTCCCCATCTTTGAGAATATCAGCCAAGTTTGAAGCGGGAGCAACCGCAATCGTGCCTTTATAATTCAAATTAGCGCGTGAAGCATATTGTGCAGCACCTAATGCGGCGTGCCCGCCTTGTGAGTGTCCAACAGTCAACCATTCTGTTGATACCTTCCCTCCCTGACTAGTTAAATATTTACGTGCAGCTACGACAGCATCAGTAATTGAATACGCTTCGCTTTTTAAATTCAGGAAAGGGTGATTACCAGGGGCACCTAAACCTTCATAATCTGGAGCAACCACAACATAGCCTTCATCCAATAACTTTTGAATCAAAATAGTTGTACTACCTAAACCCTGCTTGCTTGGAGCACACTTATCAGCAACGCCAGTCGTCCCATGCGCCCAAACCACAGTTTTCCATCCATTTATCGGTGGAGTGGTTGTAGGTATAAAGATTAATGAGGTTGCTTGCACTTCTTGGCCGTCAACACCTAGCATCTTATAAGTGAGCAACTGCCTATCAGCATTCAGATCTGGGTATGCATCTTCGGTATTAGGATCAGTATAAGCCTCTACTCGCACTACAGGGTTCTGAATATTATTGACCGGAATTCCATTATTCGGACCATTGAAGACTGAATCACCATCTCCACTTCCACATGCAGTTAAAAATATGACCGAACTACTCATTAACACTGTTAACAATGTTTTTTTCATGTGCATTTCCTTATACATTTTTTGTTGTGATGATTTAAGTATCATGAAGATAAGAATTATTACCTTTATTCTTAATTTTAAACAATGTAATTTCAGACCAAATAAACACAATAAAATTGAATAATTTTTCACACAATATAAGTAATTGATTTTTATTATCTTCCATCCACCTTACTTACAAATATACAACAATTTAGGTTTGGTAAAATACAAACTTATTCATCTTATTTTTCTTAAATTCTATTTATTTAAGTTGAACAACTATTAAAAAATAAAATTTATTAAACAGTTAGTATCGCTATTTCTCCCAATTCATTACGAACAAATTTTTCTCAAGCTTTATTTAAAACCATGATTAAAATGAGAGCATTTGAACCTCTCAACTCAATAAATTAAGCCGAAATCAAAGTGTATTTTTAAGATTACTCAAACAAACTTTTATCAATCATGACATCGCCATCAAGCAACAACGTTTTATTGTTTTAGATCGCGACTCTATGTCATGTGCGTATTTAAATACCGTGATGATACTCAAGCTATTAAATTGATGGATCATGAAGATTGGCTGCCTTTATATCTATATAAAGGTCTAATTTCGGGTAATGAATTAAAACAAGACTATTTAAACATCATCTCTAGAAAGAAATAATAAATAACAGCTAAAAGTCACTGTTTTCAGTTTGTATCAGCGTATTTGAAAGTGTTAAATTTATTCAAACTTTCGCTACAGTTATGGATCAGGTCATGCAAGCAATTATTCTCGATACAGAAACCCATACACTAAATGGACAGCCGATTGAGATTGCCTATGCACCTGTTCAAATCAATGAAGGTAAACTCAGCCTCGATAAGACTCAAATTTTTGATCAACTGTATAGCGTAGATGAACCCATTTCTTATGCAGCAATGGCAGTACATCATATTTTGGAGGCGGAATTAATCGATCAACCTCACTATAAGACTTTCACGCTTCCAAGCGATACCACCTATATTATTGGTCACAACATTGATTACGATATTCGCGCACTTGAAAAATGTGGCGTAGATTCCAAAAGCATTAAAGCCATTTGTACCCTTGCCCTTGCACGCTTAGTTTGGCCAGATGCGGAGGCACATAATATTTCTGCGCTCATTTATATGATTACCAAAGGCAGCGCAAAAGCCCGCGAGATGATTAAAAAAGCGCATCGTGCCGATATGGATATTATTCTGACCGCAAATATTTTAATGCATCAAATCCATCATCTAAAAATTCAAAGCATTGAAGAACTTTATGAAGCATCTGAAGATGCCCGTATTCCACGTAGCATTAATTTTGGTAAACACCGTGGTACGGCTATCGTGGATTTACCTGCAGATTATATGCAGTGGCTGCTTCGTCAAGAAGACCTAGATCCTTACCTACGTAAGGCGATCGAAAATGCAAAAATCGTCACCTTATAATCTTTTGATTTGTAATATTTTTTACATATTATTGTCATTATTGCTGCATATAATCTGCCTTAATTTATTTTGGAGAGTAAATTAAGGCATGTCTCAATATCACAAAACTGAGTTAGGCATTGAAAGTTTAAAACAGCGCTCAATGGATTTGAATGCTCGCCAACGCAGACTTTTATTGCTGATCGGCACAGAAGATTTTAATCTCCTTAGCGAGCAATTTAAAAATCGGATTGCACCTGCAGAATTGCTCGAACAATTGCTTGACATGGGATTAATCGCTTGTTCTATCCCAGAGCAAACTCAAACGCCATCTCCTTCAGCTACACTTGTTAGTGAAATTGAAACCCATCTCACCACTCAAACCTCAACACTTGCAGAGAAGTTTGCTGAACCTATTACCACTTCTAGCACCTCCTCTATTTCATCTAGTAATGACAATTCTCAGGTAATAGAAACGCAGAATGAAATCATAGAAGTTATTATCGATGCCCTAGATTTTGAAGAAGTAAAACAATTAATGGCTCATCTACTCCAACAAAACTGCGGCTTAATGGCAAAACAACTGATTAATCGTATCTTACACACCCAAGATTTACGCAGTTTAAAACTGTGTCAGATGCAATGGATTACAGAACTACAAGAAAGCCGTATTGCTCCAGCAGAATTGAAGCAAAACTTACAGCAAATCAACTACTCTCTACAAAAGCTGAATGCTGCATAAAATTTAAGAGGATTTTTCTGTTTCATAATTCATTTCAGGTCTTAACTAGACAACTGCATTAAATTTTTCTTTCGATGAAACAATGAGATATAGATAAGAACAGTCAAATTGCGTAAAATACAAGTCCCCAAAAACCTCTAAATACGACCTTTGCTTAATGGCGAATGTTTTCTAAAAACTCCATATAGTAAGTATTTTAGGGGAGTTCATTATGTCGTCTCTACGTTATTTGGAATTTGATTCAGCTGACAATCCCATGTATTTAAAAAAAGTGGGGAATTGGATATTTACGTTTTTAACTACCCAAGCGGAATTGAGCAATATTCAACTTGCAATGACCAGTGTCCTTCCCCGCCAAGTGAGTGAAAAGCTCCAACCCATTCGAATTATTATTGAGCAAACAGAAATTGAGAATCGCTGGTTGATCCAGCAGGTTGAATGTTATGACAGCGAACAAGGTAAAGATGAACGCTTGAGCTTTAATGATGAAATTGGAATTAAAGTCATTCAAAGTATTATTCAAGAATTTAAAAAATATGATGTAGATATTCATTTGTTATAAGTTTTAGCCCTTGGCCCACTTCGGTGGGCTTTTTTTTATTCCTTTAATGATCAATAGCCTTTGGATGGATATAAAGCATATGAACTTAGGCTAATTTAAAAACCTACCCTGTCGGTGAGTTATTTAGATCTCATGCTTTGATTTGAATTGACCCAATCATTAACCATATTTGTGTCACTCGATAATCCGATAAATACTATCAGAATTACGACTTTCAAAAAGCAACTCAATACTGGGCCGTATAATTTCACCCTCTATAATAATATGTTCAATTCTTTGAAATATCGACAGTTTATTGGCCTCAGCATTTTCAGGAAGATCCCGAAGCAATGCCCGCACTTCATGTATCTTACTAAACTGGTCTTTTACCTTCACCTCAATCATTTGCGTCATTAGGTTTCTCAACTTATTTTATTTAATGGATTTTTTATAACATATGTTCTGCTATCAACATTCGTTAGAGATGTTAGATTTTTTGGCAATGTAATTTTTTATAAACAAATGTGATATTTATTTTAAATTATGCAGACAAAAAGTTAAAAGTAACGCAAAAACATCATCTATTTTTCACTACACGTCTCATATGCTTAAAATTAAAATCATAAAAATATTTTTGCTATAAAAATAAGAAAGCCCGCATTTCGGCGGGCTTTTATGTTGGAAGGCTAGTGCTGATTTCTTGTTTAACCCTAAGGTTACAAACTCAACGAGCTGTCATTGATCCGTCCAACCGCTTTGTAGCGTCATCTACGACCTACTGTAGTTTTACTATAGGCGTATATAATTTTTATGGCAAGTCCAGTTAACATTCCAAAATAATTGTATATAAAAAATACAATTGATAATTTTCGATTTCGGTAGATGATTGCATACACCAGCTTATAGATCATTGTTCAGCTGAATCGAGTAAAATGGCACTGTATTTTTGACGAGTCTGACGCAATGTTAGTTCAATTAATTTTAAGTGATTTATATCGATATTGTGGCAGCACAAAATTCAGTTCATTTATTAAAAACTATTTTTTTAATCGTGGCTTTAATTTCAGTTTTTGGCTTCGTTTAGCTGGCTCAAAATCGGTTATTGCGAAATTTGCTTATCCAATTTTTTATTATAAAAAGAAGAAATACGGAATCGATATCCATTGTACAACAAAAATCGGTTATGGACTCTATATCGGTCATGGAGGTCCATTGGTGGTCAATCCCACGACTATTATTGGTAACAACGTCAATCTTTCGCAATACATGACCATTGGGGCAAATGGCGGCAGTCAAGCAGCCATCATTGGGGATAATGTTTATATTGGACCCAATGTCTGTATAATCGACAATGTGCATATTGGAAACAATGCCACCATTGGCGCAGGCAGTGTAGTGACGAAAGATATTCCAGAAAATGCAACTGCAGTCGGCAACTATGCGAAAGTGATTAATTACAATAACGCAGGCAAATCAGTAAATAGACGTTGGCCTATAAATTCAGCGCAATAAAAAAGAGGGCTTTTGCCCTCTTTTTCAATATTTGGTGCGCTCAGCGGGCACTTTCGCTAATTTCGTGTTTTCTAGTCTTTTCTCATTTTATCTAATTTTTTCTTTATTATTATCAGCTTAACAAGTCATTTTGAGATGGCTGGTTTCATGTTACCTCATTATTCCTTATTATTCATTCTAAATTGATTACGCCAAATTTACGCCACGACATTTTAGAGAGAAATATATGGCCACCTTTAGACAAAGGGGTGATGCTTGGCGAGTTGAGATTAGTGTGAATGGTACTCGGGAAAGTGCGACATTCGATACTAAGACTCAGGCTCGCGCATGGGCATCAAAACGTGAAACTGAATTAAGAGAGTTATCACGCGGAAAGCTTCCTGATTATACATTAAATTGTGCAATTGATAGATACATAGAAGAAGTGTGCCCAAAGCACAAAGGTTGTGATGCGGAAATTAAAAGATTTCGGGCATTTCAGCGAAACTTTCCTAAAATTGCCAAAAAGCACATCGCTAAAATTACCACTGATGATTTTGTGGTGTGGCGAGATACCAGGCTTAAAACAGTCAAGCCTGCTTCAGTTCGACGTGAAGGTAATATTCTGTCTGCCCTGTTTACTGTTGCTCGCACAGAATGGAAATGGGTTTATGATTCACCTATGAGTGATCTAAAGATGCCACCACCGCCTGCACATCGAGACAGACGCATATCAGAGGATGAAATTTACAGGCTTTGTTTGGCTGCTGACTTCAACGAGCAGGCACCTGCTAACTTCACACAGCAAATCATGATTGCTTTCTTGCTAGCAATTGAGACCGCAATGCGTGCCGGCGAAATCCGTGGCTTAACTTGGGATCGGGTTTACTTAAAAAATAGATATGCAACCTTGAATGAAACCAAGAATGGCACTAAACGACATGTGCCACTATCTAAGCGTGCTGTTGAATTACTTGAGCTTATGAGAGGTACTGGTAGTCATCAGGTATTTACGGTAAAAGATTCGAGCTTTGATACACTTTGGAGAAAGTTGCGAGATAAGTGTGAAATTGAAGATTTGCATTTTCACGACTCAAGACATGAGGCGTGCACAAGGCTTGCTCAAAAATTGGAAGTATTAGATTTAGCGAGGATGATTGGTCATAAGGATTTAAGAAGTCTTATGATTTATTACAATGCTACTGCAAGCGAGATTGCGAATAGGTTGGATTGATGGTAGAGACTAGAACTCAGGACTAGAATCTACCACAGACAAATGCTTCAAGATTGGGCAAATATTATTGATAGTTGGGAAGAATAAAGCCTTCACTTAGAAGGCTTTTCTATAGCTTTAATTAAAGCCAGTTTACTTTGACTGCATTCAATATATTTCCGCCGATCATCCACCATTACTCTTAAGATTTCTTTCCCCTGCCCTGATTCTAATTTCAACAGATCAGGACAAGGTTGTTTAAGGTTCGCTGGTATGACTAATGACTGCGGCTTTATTGACTGCTGACACCCCATCAGTATCAAAGCAATTGTTGATATAAATAGGACGCTCCACGATCTTTTGCACGTCACGTGTAATATATTCTGTCCTGACTCGTTCGGCTTCTCTGGTTTCTTCATATTGTTCACTCACTTCATTGGCTTTTTCTTGAGATTTTTTTTCAGCATCTTTATAAGGTTTAATTGCTTCCTCTACACGCCCATTGCATGCAATTTCTGCATTGCGTAAATCGCCGGCTAAACTATTCACATGCCAGGTTTGAAAAAACAGACAAATAAGTAGCACAATGATCAAAGTCCAACGCTTGTTGCTCCAAATGATTAATAGAAATGGCATTAGTTAGCCCCCATGCATTTGCTGTGACGTTCAACCTGACGCACCCAAACCCCATAACAGTTATTGGATCTAACCGAGCAATCACGTTTCGCTGCATATTTCCATTTCAGTAATGAGTCACATGCCTGTTTGTATTTGCCTTGCTTTAAATTGCGAAGCATTGAAGATGATGACCAAGCACCAGTACCGAACTGATAAGTAAAGTCCATATACAGGTCATATTCAGTTTGAGAAAGCGGAACACCTAAAAGTGATTTATTGAAAATCTTGGCATCTTTGTCGATGTGGAATTTCAGATATTCAGTGGCTTGCTTCTGCGTAATTCTTGGGTCAGTCATTTTGACCTTTTGGCCGTTTGGATAAACTGTGGTACCGGTGCCAATTGTGGCCACACCTACACTATCTTTGTACGGGACAAGGACTGTGCCTTCTCTAGATTGTGTATATGCAATGCCGCCCACACTGATAGCAGCAAGCATTGTTACTATGAATTTGGATTTATTAGACATCACATCCCCCTTGCAGTTGCTTCTTTTTTAATTGATGAATCTCATCGGCACGTTTGTTCTCAAGGCGTTTGTAATGCCAATTAATCAGAAAACTAAATACACTGACCAATAAGCCGGCTAAACCAATTGCTAAACCAATAATCGTGACCGGATCTAATCCTGTTAATTTCCCAAGAATTGATGCACTTCCCCCTACAACACTGGTCTTAACTGCAGAAGATGTGACTACCCCTGTTGTTTCTATAATTGCTTGCGCATGATCTGACATGCTGCCCCCTAAATTTTGGTAATAAAAAACCCCGATCTCATTAAAGACCGGGGTTGGTAGTGGTTTGTTGTGTTATCGAGCAGCTATTTCAAAAATCTTATTTGTTACTCCAGATACCACTACACCAATATTTATGCTTGCGGCTAAATCGGTATCGTTCACATCTGCGGCAAGAACATCATCAATATAGATTTTGATATTTGTTTCTGTCCATTCCACACCAATGGCATATGTTTTACCTGCGGTCATGATGATACCTTTACTAGCCAATGTGGTGCTCACCCCTGCGACAACTTTGGTGTAAAGCAAACCTGTAGAATTAAGCACAATCTGATGGTAATTAGTTGCATCAGCAGCACGAATGAGCAAACCTACATAACCTTCATTCCAATCTACTAGTTGACAAACTTTTCCCGACTTGGCATGTGGCAGAAGCGCGCGAGAATTTCCGGCAGTATTCTGAGCAACATATCCGTTATAAACGGTTAAGTATGCTCCTGCAGCACCAAGAGTTGACCAAGTCTTACCACTCGTCACACGACCATTCAAACCTCCAAGATTTATCTTGAAGTCATCAGATATGGTTTTTTTGTTCGGGTCTACTTGAGACTTAAAAATACTTTCCCAGGTAGGTAGTGTTGATTCTATCGCCACAGTTCCGGCTTGTTGTGTGATTAGCATATTAATTAACTCCTGCGCTTAGAATGTGTGCTATTTTGCCTACCGCTGTACCTAATATGTTTTTGCCCGCTTGGTTGTAATGCACCCCATCAGCAAGCAAGTTTCGGCTTGGAAATTTTACTGCTCCTGTGAATCCCATAAAAGACCCAGCTTTATCATGTGCAATCTCATATTGGGCTGATCGAACTGATTTAGAACCCACGTTATCTCCAGTGCTGGTGTAGTAAGCGGTCGCGGTTAAAATAAATGGAATTTTTAAGCCTAGATTTGTTTTAAAAAAATCAATCATTTCAGACAGTCCAGTTTTATACTGCGTCTTCGTAATCGTTCCGAGCTGGATTTCTTGACCGTCACGTTCACCTTGTGTCCAGACAATAAAACCATTTTGAAAACATGTTGAGATTGAGTCTAAATAGGCCCGGCAAGCATTAAAGCGATCAATTGCTGTTTGCCTTAATGTACCTGTTGGCGACCAGTTTCCTGCCCCGTTATCTGCTTCAGCGGTCTGAGCAGTAGAGCCAACTGCGCTGTTTACAATAATTAGGCCCATCCCTGTTTTTTTATAAAACTCAAGTGCTATTGCGGGACCATATGTTTGTTTACATGTTTTAGAGGCAGCACTGCCATCGTTAATTTCTCGGACAGTGTTATAAGTATTATCCCAAACATAGCAAACCCCGTTCGGAAGATTTGGGGCGAGAGCATCATCACCACCGTAATAACTAGCATTCGACTGTCCAGCTATAAGGCATAACACGTATTCATAAGGAGTTGAATAAGCCGCAGCGCCGGCTTCGATAGTAATCGTCTCAGGCGTTTCTAGTATTGAAATGCCTGTTCCTGCAACCAGTGACTTCTGCTTTGCCCCAACATACGAAATAAATTGCCCTGTTGTAACATTCTGCTCCTTAATTCGCGTAAAGCCTTCTGCATCAAGGATGGTAACTACTTGGCCTTTTATTTTTTTATAGATCTCAACGCCTTTTACTGTTGCATTCAAGTCAGCAATGCTTTGATCATTCTCCGCAATACGAGAATCATAGAAATATGTTTGCCCTGATTTCGTTTGCATTTTTATTCGTGTAAAGCCATTTACATCTAAAACTGTTTCAACATAAGCATCAATTTTTTTATAGATCGAAAACGTTTTGATTTTAGTGTCTGTATAGTTTTTACTTTGAGTTAATGAATCATAAATTGATTTTGTAAAAGTTGTTCCATCATATTGCCAATCACCATTATTTGTTGAATCACTATCATTAGTCACTGTGACTTTTGATTTCGCAGGAATGTTTGCTTTATCTGCGTCCATCAAGGCGTATGTCTTATAAGCCTTATTGCCCACACCTACCGAATTAACTTGAACCTGAAGGCTTTGCTCTATAGCTTCAGCTCTCTGTTTTTCAGCTAAAATATTCTGACTTGCGATTAAAGATTCATTATCAATTCGCATATTTAAATTGTTTTCAGCTTGATAGGCTCTAAGTGCTTCAAGATTTACTAGAGATTTTGTGCTTTCATCACCAACAATCCGGGCAAGTATTTCTGCTGGCAACCCATTCACATTCCCTGCAATTAAAGAATCTAAGAGTGACTGCAGTTTGCTATCTGCGACAATATTCTTAACATTTAATTCCTGCATAACCAGCCAAATCTTATCTAAATCAAAATTCAGAGAATTGGGATTAAGCGAGTTATCATAAGTTTTAAAAGTAGTACTTCTGGCCAACGGAGAATTGCGCCAAATTTTAATTATTGAATCAACTAGTGGTGGATAATTAAAAATAACTTCACCATCTATAAAGGACCATTCTCCAATTGCTGGTTCAATATCATTTACTGTGACAATTAAATAATCTTGAGTAGCGCAAGTGAATTCCAGAGGAAATATTTTGCTGATCCCATTGGCTATATATTCTTTATATGGCGTTTGTTCTGATACTGCCATGATTAATCCCCTAATCGAAGTCTAAGGCGGCTTCATGCACGCCACCGTTTGTCCTCCAATTAGGCGATTCATTCGCTTCATTTTGTCTGTGTATTTTACCGATGCGTTCCGGTGAATCAGTGACAGCACCTGCCAATGAATCTAGTTCATCATCTTCTTGATCAGTAGCAGCCGGATTAAACATACGCATTTTTTTGTATTGCAGTGATGTGTTTTCTCCCTCATTTGTATCCACTACAGACACATGCACCCACAATAAGCCTGATACTAAAGGCCCTTCCAAAGCATCCAAAATACGTTTGTTTTTCTGACCTGTAGAGTGAATCTCGGCAACACCACAACGTATGCGACGCTTTTTAAGTGCTGCTTTTAAAGATGCTGGTGCGAAATTACCAATACCATTGGTTTCAATGGTTATTTTAGGAATGTGGAATTCTTCAATCAGGTCACATAATTGCCAAACCTGTCCACCACATACATTTCCTTGCTCATCAACCGTAATCACTTCCCCTGTTAAGGCAATAGATCTGTGCCAGTACTTCACACCAAAGTCATCATGCAGCACTAAAGCTACCGATGAAATGTCCGATTTTAATTTACCCGATGATGGGTCCCATCGTGCTGTCATACCAACAACTTGACGCTCACCAATCATCATGAGGTATTTACCATTGGCACGTCTTAAAACTGGTTCACAGTCGTAAGGAATCATCTTGTCGGGATCAAGACGTACATTGCCTGTAGGCTTGGCATGCAATTGATACTGTGAATCCCATTCGTTGATCGTGCGGCATTCTTTGCGACGCTCTTCCATTACTTCTGCAGTAAATCGTTCAGGCCACAATGCCTCGCTATAAATATCAATTAAGTAATGAGTTTCTTTGAATACAATCCTATAGATGCTTCCTTGTTGCATCCACTGATAATCAATGCCTTCTTTAAGCAATCTTGATGTAGTACCAATACCGCTAAAAATATAACAAGGATCAAAATCAACAATTGCATCGCATACTTTTTCAAACCGCTTTTCATTTTCAAACATTTTGAGCACCAAACATTTAGCACCTAGTTTCTGAATGTGCGTATAGAGGGAATCATGGGTATGTGGTGTGCCAACAAATAGCTTTTGTCCACCAGGTATAAGAATGTGTGTTTGTTCGGAAAGTCTATAACGTAGTTTTTCACGTGCTTCAGGTGTACCAATATTGCTTGGTACTTCCACGTCATCGTTTTGGATCTCATTGGCACGTGAACCGGTTACGTTGGAAAGAATGCCTCGTGCATGAATAGAACCGTGACGAACATCTACAGAACCAGTCACCCACCATTTCTGTGTCTCACCACGTGCTTTTTTAATACCAAAAAGTACACATAATGGATGGCGTTCAAGTACCTGTTCAGTACCACGACTGACTTTATATGCATCAGGATCTGTTGCGCCCTGGTGTAAAATTAAATGATCAGGATTGTTGTATAACTTCCATGCGTTATAGATGTCCAGAATCGTTGATTTGCCATGACCACGCGGCATCATCAATAATCCAAGCGTGCCGTAATCTTCTAGGAAATCACAGACATCTAAATGGAAATCGGGAACTGTCCAGTTTAGCGTTTCCGCATACACCAGATAGAACGCAGCAAAGCCGACCTTAATCATTGATTAGCTCGGACGTTGTTTTTTACGTTCGTCTAATTTCTCGGCTACACTTTTAAGTATTTCTGCTGCAGCTGCTTCTGGTGACTTCTTGCGTGAATCAGGATCACCCTTAAATGCGTAATGATCTTGCAGAAGGTTTTTAAGTTTTTCGACATTGGTTAAGGCTTCTTTTGCCCCCTTATAAAACCAAACCTTATCGCCTCGCCCTTCTTTGGAAAAAATATCCTGACCGTAACCTTCAGTGATTAAACCAACTGCATCTGTTGCCGCCATTTCCATGCACAATTCAAGTTTTTGAATCGTTTCAGGTTTCAATAAACCGTCTTTCTTTTCGTCTGACATATAAAAATCCCCCGTATAAATCACTTATACGGGGGATCGGGTGGAGGTTTGTTGGGTGAAGTTGTTAGCCGTAGCACTTTAGAGCTGTAGCATCAACAATCACGTGTCCTAAAGCTAAATTTTGACGATTAATAATAGCAATGGTATCGGCACCATAACTGGATGCTTGTTTTATTAATTCATCACTTGCCACCTTGTTGAAACTCAAAGATTGAATATCAACATGAATTGGACCTAATTTTTTGCAACCATTGATCAATTCACTACTTGATGAAATTATTTGAATTTTATTCATTGCTCCATTATTTAAGGTTGCACATCCAGTAAACAATAAAATCAACCCAATACAAATTATTTTCACTCTACCACCCCTTCAAAATCAATTGGATTTAAACCGTCAAGGCCCTCACCACTTTCCCACCATTGGCTACGTCCTTGTTTTTGCATCTTTCTTTTATACTTTTGTTGGTAGTCTGGTGCAATCATATTTTGAATATCATCAAACATTAAGCGATTCATGGCAGTTTTTGTGTACCATAAATTTTGACCAGGTATTTTTGATTTTGCCAGCATGTACATTTGGTTAGTTTTGCTTGTTACGTCCTTGCCATTTAAAATTTGATTGGCTGTACCACTGGTCAATGATGCAAGTTTAACCATGTCACCGCCCAACGGGCCTAATAAGAAATTCCTAGAATCTCGACCAGAGCTATCGGCACCAGCAACAACAATATCTCCTAGTAAAGTCATACCACCACCTTTCATCATAGATTTTGTCATAAAACTTAAAGCTACATCTGGATCATCCTCATCCCACATGGCTAAAGGATTATTACCATTTGCAATCTCACCGAGCTGCAATGACAAGGCACCCATTGCGCTCATTCCCATAGCAAGGGGAATCATATATGTAAATGGTGTTGTAGATGCCACTCCATCGCGCAGTGCCCGCGTACCATGACGCATAAGGAATGTGACTGGAAATGATTTGAATTGCGTTATACCCCTAGATACAAATCCAGCAAGACTCCCGCCATGGGTTTTTCCATGGAGTTTTGTTCGCTCACGAAGTCCGGCTTCAATTACAGCAAAGCCCTGTTCATCTAATACATGAGAGTAATATTTTTTTACTGCCTGATTTTTAACTTCAGATGGATCACCCAAGTGCTTTAACTGATCATCTGGAATATTTAAAATTGATTGAGTTGCTAATAGGCTATGCCCAGCTCCATCTTTCACTGGCTCAGATAAGCTCATTACCTCCCATGTGCGCTCATCCAAGCCGACACTCTTTAAAAAGGATTGATCTTCTGCATCCAATTGCCCCCATTTCTTCTCTTTTGATAAGTTTGCATATTTATTCATAAGTAGCTTTGACCACGCACTCTTTGTGGCGCGTGTCCAAGCATTTAACAGTGAGGCTCGCATTACAGTGGATGCAGCTGTATTAGAAACGCGCGCAAGTTGACTGGCACGATCATATACACTGGTTAAGTCTTCTGAAGCAAACCGCCCAAGTGATGATGTAATTTCATCTACAGCAATTCCAAGACTGAATGATATTTCTTTATCAGTTTGATTGAGTGGGTTTAGTTCACTTGCTAGATTCCCAATAAGTTTAGTAACAGATAAATTATGCATTCTTGCTAGCTTTATCATTGGTGCGATATCTGATAGGTTTGCAAATAATGCCGAACCAAGCATAGTTGATATATTCCAAGCTCTGTAAGCTACACCAAGCGCACTCCACACCTCACTCCCATTATTCATGTTCCTGTGTGCGAATACGTCATACATGGTATTAGCGCGCCTAATACCATCTGTTAAAATATTGGTTTTTATTCCATTTTCTCCATCGATGCGCTTGGCTTCCTGTGACAAAATATCAAAAGCACGATTTGGATTACTTCCAAACTTTTCAACTAGCGCAATATTTTTTGCCATCGTGTCAATATGTGAATCGATTAAATCAACAAATGGCAATGCGCCATATTTTTGCTGCATCTCAAGCCATGCATCTGCATTTTTCCAATGCAATACGCGTGATTGACTCATGCGATTTGTAGCTTTACCACTACCCTGACGTACCTCGCCAATATTTAAAGTATTCAATCCATCAGTTGTGATTGAATCGTATGAGTGGCTGATGAGATTTTTTATCTGATCGTTAGTTAATGGGCTGCCATCAGTATCTACATACTTCGATCGATCAATATTGTTAAGCGCATCATCCAACCACTGCTGAACTCCAGCATCCTTTAATTTGTCGCCATGCCATATGGTGGTAAGACCAAAATCATCACCTAAATTACCAATATTTCCACCCGCAGAGTTAAATCGAGTTCGATAGCCCTCATACATCGTCCCAAGCTCATCAGATATTTGTTTAGCAATATGGTTGTTTGTGGCTTCCCCAAAGCGCTCACGAACAACGTCTTTCATTAGTTTTTTATCTGTCCACATCCCTAAGCCGCCTTTTATTTTTGTGTAGAAATTCCACATATGGCGTTGACCCTCAACCTTGATGGCCTTGTACTCGCTGTTGAGTGAAGTAATCCCAGACATATCACCATTGGCTGCAATAAGACGATCTAATGATTGATTGGCGGGCAGTTCGGAATTTCTTAAAATCTCCATATTGTTATTTTGAGCAATAATATCTTTTGCTAAGATTTGTTTTTTTCTTGCTAAGTCACCTTGAATATCTTTTGCCACCTGCTCACTTGCTGCGGTTAGGCGATCAACCTTACTCATATTGCGCCATTTATCAACATCTTGACGAGCCAGATTAGTCATTGCTTTTGTTACGCGCTGCTCAATCTTAGCTGCTTCTTGTTGGTTTAATGAGTCTTTGCCGAGTGCTTTGGCTACGGCTGATTTGCATTGGTCTTTCATAAAAAATGCTCAAATAATTTTCATCATCTGAGCATTCATTAAGAATAGGTTTGTTGTGTTATATACTTTGCTCTATATAGGCTTTAATCTCAAAATCACAAAGAACATCGCTAAATATGTATTTTCTCGGATCGCCACGATCTTCATCATTTTCATAATAAGCAAGGCCAATATCTTCTGAACCATCTTTGCCGTTTCTTATTAGATTATCTATCTGGCTCTTTTTGTGCCAAGCTATATGATCATAATCATCAACAAATACAACCTGAGCATTAATTCCTGATTTAATTTCACCAAAACCATGCTCAAGCAAAGATTTACCAATAAACAGTATATCTGGCTCTAATTCACCATATAGCTCGATATATTTTGGTTTTACAAAACTTAAATATTTTTCTTTTGCTTCTTGTATTTCATCTAATAGCATTTTGACACCCTGATTCAAAATACCCGATTTTTATCGAGTAAAAAACTTAAAAAATAATACAGGAATTCCTGTATAGGTATTCTTTCTACTTAGTGTGTTACTCATCCCTATTCAGGATTTCTTCAATATCATCTACAGTGAAATCAGAACAGGGACAATTAACAACAAAATGAAATATTTGAGCTGCCTTATCCCTATTCTTTTTTTCTATGGCTTTTATATCGAAACCATGTTTATCGGCAAAAGCATTAAGGTTATCCATAAGCTCACGTTTTGCCTTTTGTTTTTTAATTAACTGAGCCTCTTTTTGCTGATTGTGCCAATCAATAATTTCTTGATAATCAAAAAAAATAGGTGATTGCTTAGAATCTCCCATTTTCATTGGGCGAGGGAATGTAAGGTCCTTTTGAACTAGATGTCGCAATGACCCACGTGTCATGTCTAACATTTTGCACACAGTATTAAACTGAATTCGAATAGGTGTTATTTCACGCATTTTACAGCCATATTTATACATATTTAAATATATTAAATACCAATTAAGGCTATGTAGCAATAGTTTTATCTGAGTATCGATAGCGGAATTCCGCTATCGATCTTATTTTTAATATTTTAGAATAATTTACGTCCCATACTGCAAGAAGCAACTAATAGCAGCTTGTGAGGCAGCAATGTCCATCTCTGCCATTTCAGCATCTCTTTGCAGTTGCTCTAAAATTCCCGATGATGTTGTTGATACTTCAATTTCATTTCCAGCCACATCCTCAATAAGTGTTGCAAATTCCATATTTGGATTATTCCTAATAATTTCCATTGCTGCAATTTGATCGGGTGTATCGCCGAATAAAGAACCTTGACGCGGATCTCCCATCTCCTCGATTCGATTGATCTCATCTTGAATATTGTCTGAAATGGCTTTAGCACTACGCTTATTGCTATCAAATACGCTTAAAAAGCCTTTCGCACCACTACTCAATCCGTCATCGATGAGCTGACCTTGATTCAAATAATCGGGCACAGCTTGCCCCTTCGCTTTTAAATCACTGAATTTTTGAGCTGCCTGCGCTAAATCTTTCGCAATCGTATTATTATGCCGCCCGCCTTGTTTAACCAAATCACCAAGCTGTGCCAGTTGTGGGGCTGCACGAAGCAAGGCACTCAGGACATTCTTGCTGTCATCGTCGATATTTTCAGCCAAACGCGCAACAAGCTTTGAATCACCATAAGCCTTATGTGTGACAGCAGATTCAATGCGGCGTTTACCATCTTGGCTTAATTGGCGGTCTGCTGTAATAAGGTTTACGCGCTCAGCCTCAGGAATGCTTTGAATGAACTGCTTAACAAAATCATTTGACTGATCATAATTAATGTTTCCATCTTGATTGAATTTAAGTAAGCCTGTATCAGGCAGCACATCATTACGTGCCTTCTCGGTTGCGCTATAACCTGCAACATCAGGCTGATTAGCTGCACGTGTGAATTCCACACGATCTGTATCTGTCAATCGCTTTCTAGTCAGGATGGGGCGCTTCATCCCTGAAATATCAATCCCATGTTCCTGTGCATATTGCTCTACAAAAGCACGGTAATCATCTGCCTTTCCTGCCTCATATGCCTTACTGATTGCTAATGTGCGGCCATTGCCTGATTCAATAACATTATCCATACCGATGATTGGCGCACCATCTGATACACGATGACTATTTCCAAGTAATTCAGAACGTAAATTATTGGCTATGCTGTCAATCTGTAATTGAGATGCTGCACTTGATCTATCTCTTGGCTGTAGCTCCTGTGGATACATTGAATTAAGCGTGCCATTAATTTCATTGGATGCTATTAGGTCTGACAAATCTGCCACATCGGTCAATAACTCATATTCACTGCCTTTAGCATCATAGGCGGTGCTTACTCGTTCGGAGCCATTACCGCCATAACGTGCACTCACCTTATTCCATTTTTGTTCCCACTTGGATATGGCTTGTCCAACGGTCATGCCAGCCATGCGATTATTATTCACAATCGCATCAGCATGCTTAGAATCGTATTTACGTACGACATCGATCAGCCGTGCATTGGGATCTGCCTTTAAAACATACACCGCCCCAGCTGGCCCAAGTAAGTGCCCTAAATATTGTTCATGCGCTACCGGCTCACGACCCATTTTCTTAGCAATATAAGAGTTAGCCTCTTTAATATGAAGTAATCCAACACGAATTTGTTCATCTGGATTATTGCGATTACCGCCACCGAGCCGATCCCGTACAGCAACAAAAACAGCCTTCAGTTGCCGATCCAATCAAAAGCCAAATGGCTAAAAATGGATTGAAAAATCAAATCGCCAGTGCGCCTAGCGTTGAAGCATTAAAAGAAATTGCTGCAACCGTTCGTGATTACAAGTTGAAGCTAACCAATGACGACATGGGTGAAGTCCTTGCCGATTATGCAGCACGCAAAAAGTTCTTAGAAAATCAGCAAGACATGTTTGCAGGTGTTGAAGAAGTCTCATATGTCGATGCTGTGATCAAGCGAATTCAAAACGCCAAGTCTCAAGATGATATTAACGCTGAATATGCAGACCCAGCATTTGATGAACTATCTGACGCAGATCGTGAACGTATCGATAAAGAAGCTCAACTTCGTGAATCGGAATTACAAGACTAATTAGATAAGGTCGCACCCTAACCGGTGCGGCCACTGGTGAAAGATATGAAAGCTAAAGAAATTATCGTTAAGGCACTGCATGAAAATTTTTCAGAATTTACAGAAGATCAAGCTGACGCAGTACTGGAAGCAATTAAGCAAGAAGGTTTTGTTTTGGCGCAGGAAGGGTTTGTATCGAAGTTAAAAACAACCATGGAAAATCATTACGACCGTCTTAACAATGTTCTGCATGAAGAAGGTTACAACGATAAAATTTTTGGTCAGTTGATGGGGCTAGATTTTGTTGAGGAAGTCATTGACGAGATGATTGAATCACAGGAGCAAAAGGGATGAATCATCCATTAATCCGGTACCACGGTGGAAAATTCCGTTTAGCTCATTGGGTTATTGCTCAAATGCCAAATCATATCTGCTATACCGAAACATTTGGTGGAGCAGCTGGAATTCTTCTTCAAAAGCCACGTGCTTATGCTGAGGTATATAACGATCTTGATGGTGAAATCGTAAATCTATTTAAGGTATTACGAGATCCAGAACAACGGGATCAGTTAATTGAACAGCTTGTCTTAACACCATATAGCCGTGAAGAATTTGAAAATGCTTGGAGTGTGGCCACAACGGAAGTAGAACAAGCGAGACGAACAATCATTCGTGCACAAATGGGTTTTGGTTCTGCAGGTGCTACAAAAGGTATTACCGGTTTTCGCATAGATACAAAACGGCAATACGGAACCGCTCAATCACTATGGGTAAATTATCCTGAACATCTAGGCTTTATTGGGCAGCGCCTTAGTGGTGTTTTAATTGAAAACCGCCCTGCTATTCAAGTTTTAAAAGATCATGATGCATCCACCACTTTGCATTATGTAGATCCACCTTATGTTCATGAAACACGTTATTCAGGTGCTAAGGCCGGACGGATTTATAGACATGAAATGGATGATAAAGCTCATCTTGAATTACTGAATACATTACTCGAGCTAGAGGGAATGGTGATGCTTTCTGGTTACCCAAGCGAACTTTATGCCGATGTATTAAAAGATTGGAAACGTGTTGATACCAAAGCTCGAATTTCATCTGGTCGCGGCACTGATACACGGATTGAATGCTTATGGATAAATCCAGCTGCTCAACAACATGACTTATTTGGAGGTGTGGCTTAATGGTTAATCAAAAACTAGAACAAGCCAAAGACCTCATTGAATCTTTAGCAGCTCGAAAAATTGGCGGTACTGGCATTGAGTTGAATAGTAAAGAAGTAGATTTGGCGTATGAAGTTTTTAATGATTATGTAGTGCGGAATGAAGTGAAAGGCGTTGATGTGAAGTTGCCTTTTACTATTTTGCAGAGTTTGGGAGAGGTTTCATGAATGCTACTGAATTTGTGAAAAAGTTTGGGATCGTTCGAGCAAAGCAGATTCTTGATCATGCTCCTGAAGGTGCAGCATCATTTGATTTCATTGGTATTAAATATTCGAATGGCAGTCGACTTGTTGGGAAAAAACATATCGGTCTGAATCACTTAAAACGCCTTGTTGAAAGTCATGAGTTGGTCATTGTATGGCGCATGCCTGAAAGTTGGCGTGATGACTACGATGGCGATAAGCTTGGTTTTGAGGGAGCAAGAATGTATTTGGATATGCACGGCAATCATGAGTTGGTTGGTGAAAAACTAGAACGATTTAAACAAGCCATCGCTGATGTTGAAAGCTGCCTTGAAGCAGATAAGAAATTGGAGGGATTGTGATGACAGCAATGGCAAACATGGGTAACTTTATTGTTGCCCTGCCACCTTCAGACATTTGGTTGACAGATGATCAGGCGGCAGAATTTTTAAGTTATGAGAAAGGATATTTCAAAGCATCTATTATTTGCTTAAAAGGATTTCCGAAACCAAAGTACATTACTGAAACTGTAAAAGGCCGAAGATGGAACTTAAAAAAATTATCTGATTGGCTAAGTGAAAGGCCGGAAGATTTGAAAAAAGCAGTAGGCAGACCCCGCAAAATATAGCGGGGTTTTTCTTGGTTAAAATATGGATTACGCCAAAATTACGCCAAATGTATGATAAGTTATTGATTTTATAAGTAGTAGTGGTGCGCTCAGCGGGACTCGAACCCACGCCACAGGCTTCGGAGACCTGTACTCTATCCAGTTGAGCTATGAGCGCGCGTGCACATCATAACAAAAAAAACCATAAGGTAAAGCAACTATATAGAAGACTTCATTTTTAGTGCTCAGACTTTAAACAATGTTCCATAATTGCAACATAGAATTCCTCCTTATTTACTTGGTTTATTAGCCAAGATCACTCACAATACTCATACTATTCACCATGTGAGAACTTCATGACTGATGCATTGACCTTGAGAGACGTATCTAAAACTTACCGAAATGGTTTTCAAGCACTGAAAGGTATCAATTTAACTGTACCTGAAGGTGAGTTTTATGCACTCCTCGGACCCAATGGCGCAGGTAAATCAACCACTATCAGTATCATTAGTTCACTCACTAAAAAAACATCAGGTACTGTTGAAATTTTTGGCCATAATCTGGACACGCATCCATCTGAAGCTAAACAATGCTTAGGCGTTGTACCGCAAGAATTTAACTTTGGTCAGTTTGAAAAAACCTTTGATATTTTAGTCACTCAAGCCGGTTATTACGGCATTCCAAAAAAAATTGCCGAACAACGTGCTGAACAATATTTAGAAAAACTCGGTCTTTGGGATAAAAGTGCCATTCAAGCCCGTATGCTATCTGGTGGGATGAAACGCCGTTTGATGATTGCCCGTGCCATGATGCATCAACCAAAACTATTGATTCTGGATGAACCGACTGCAGGTGTAGACATTGAATTACGCCGTTCAATGTGGGACTTCCTCACTGAAATGAATGAACAAGGCACTTCTATTATTCTAACCACACATTATTTAGAAGAAGCTGAAATGCTCTGTCGTCGCATTGCCATTATTGACCGCGGTGTGATTAAAGAAGACACCAGCATGAAATCTTTCTTAAATCAGCTAAGTGAAGAATCCTTTATTTTCGACTTAGTTGAACCGATTCAACCAATTCATATTGAAATTATTGGTGTGCGTTTTAATTTAATCGATCCTGTCACTTTAGAAGTTACCATGGACAAGGCACATACCGTGAATGAATTGTTCCAGCTTATGGAAGCCCAAGGCATTCAAGTCCGCAGTATGCGTAATAAATCAAATCGCTTAGAAGAACTGTTTGTGAAAATGGTCGAAAAAAATCTTGATGGAGCTGCGCAATGAACGTTAATCAACTCAGTGTTGCGCTGTATACCCTTGTGCATAAAGAAGTGCGTCGTTTTATGCGCATTTGGCCACAAACCCTGTTACCACCTGCCATCACCATGAGTTTGTACTTCGTGATTTTTGGTAATTTGGTCGGATCACGCATTGGTCAAATGGGCGGCTTTAGCTATATGCAGTTTATTGTGCCCGGCCTGATTATGATGGCAGTAATTACCAATAGCTATGCCAACGTATCTTCCAGTTTTTTTAGTGCCAAATTTCAAAAGAGTATTGAAGAACTGATCATGAGTCCTGTGCCACTGCATATGATTCTTTGGGGTTATGTGATTGGTGGTGTGTGTCGTGGCGTCCTGGTCGGTATTATCGTGACCGCCATGAGCATGTTCTTTACCGACTTATATATCACCAACTGGTTTGTGACTATATATACCGTTTTGATTACCTCATTATTATTTTCACTCGGTGGTCTGATTAATGCGGTTTATGCGAAATCTTTTGACGATATTTCAATTATTCCAACCTTTGTACTGACTCCACTCACCTATTTAGGTGGTGTATTCTATGCCATTAGTGCTTTAAGCCCATTTTGGCAAAATCTCTCTTTAATTAACCCGATCGTATATATGGTCAATGCTTTCCGTTTCGGCATTTTAGGTCATAGTGATGTCAATGTTTCTGTTTCATTAAGCATCATCACCTTGTGTTGTGTGGCACTTTACGGCGTAGCTTACTATTTACTTTCTCGTGGTTCAGGAATGCGTGAATAATGAGTGTAGAACTTTCTTTATTAGGTAAAGACACCAATTATCCAACAGAATATCAACCCGATATTCTGTTTCCAATTGCACGTGCGCAAGCGCGTGAAAAATATGCCCATGTTGAAGGCATTCAACAAGGTCAAGACTGGTGGCATGTTTTTGAAATTTCCTGGTTAAATGCAGCGGGCATTCCTCAGGTGGCTATTGGCCGTATTACCTTGCCGGCATCTTCACCGAACCTGATTGAATCAAAATCATTAAAGCTGTACTTTAATAGTATGAACTTTACCAAATTCGATTCAAAAGATAGTTTTATTGAGACCGTTGAAAAAGATTTATCCGCAGCGGCAGGTGCGCCGACCAGCCTGACTTTATTCCAGGCCGATGATCTGGATATTTCCAAACCGGAAGGTCTATGTATTGATGATTTAAGCCCTGAGCGCTTAGAGAACCATCCAGATGCAAGTTTATTAAGATTAGACCCAGAAAATAGCGAACAGGTTGAAGTACAACTGTATTCACATTTACTGCGCAGTAACTGTCCAGTCACAGGACAGCCCGATTGGGGCACGGTTTTTATTCGATATCGGGGTAAAAAACCTTGTTATCGCAGTATTTTAGCTTATATTATTTCTTACCGTCAGCATAATGGTTTCCATGAACAATGTGTGGAACAGATGTTTGCCGACATCTGGCAAAACCTTGCTCCAGAAAAACTGATGGTCTATGCAACTTATACACGTCGTGGTGGATTAGACATTAATCCTTGCCGTGTCTCGGATGCAACATGGATGCCTCGCCCCATTCGTTTGGCGCGACAATAAAATGAAGAACATTGAGGTTTTTTAACATGCCATTTTTTGGGTTTATTCCTTCTGCAGAATTATTAAGCAGTATTCAAACCGCTCAGGAAAAGAAAAATTCCAGCGAACCGCTTTATCCTTTACGCGACAAAACAGCTTTACTGATTAATGAAGAAATCATTGATGCTATTTTGACCGAGCTTGTGCGTCGTTTTCCAGCCAGTGATAAGCGCGATACGGCTGAAAAACTTGCGGGCTATATCAAATCAACTGTTGCTGTTTTATTGAAACAGTTGATGAGTAAATCTTCAAATGATGTGGTTAAGCAATCGATTGAATTTTCTGAAAAAAGCTTATTTAAAGATGCGGAAGGCAATTTCCGCGTAGGCGAACATTTAGATGCAAGTTTGGTAACCAATCTTAAGCATAGTTATGCGGAAATTAAAGCAGGTAATGAAGTCAATAAAGCGGCGCTCACTGAATCGTATAAACAATTTGCTGAAGCCACCGTGCGTCATTTTATGAGCGACTTTAATAAGACCCTCGACTTAGGCATGATCAAGCGTAAGGCTGCAGATCTTGGTTCTGCTGCAGTGACTAAAGCAGTCCATATTGCAGTGGATAAAATCATTCCAAATCTCAATAAAGCCGAGCTTCGAGCACTTGCAGAATACCACGACACCTTATTTCATGTTTAAATTTTATCCTTAAGCATTTTAAAATGATCTAAAACCTAGCTATGGCTAGGTTTTTTTATGGCAAAATTTTGCTATCACACATTGAGTAAAATAAGTAAATCACTACCACTTTTATGGATATTTATTTTGGTCAAGCATTACAGATTCATTATGTCTTACGTTAATTGCAGAAAAAAGACAATCCTCTTCCCCCCTACATTTTTATGCAAATCATTTCGATATAAAGCAATGAGAGAATATGATTTTGCGTCATAGATAAATATCGGATCATTTGTTCGCAACAAGTACCAATCTAATCGGACCATATATTCTGATGCTTTTCCAATCAAACACTGCTTAAGAAAGTACAATCGCGGTTAAATTTCTTACCCTTAACTTAGATAGACCTTATCATTGCAACGGATGCAAAATATCCTGCTCGATTGGCTAAAGTAATCGGCTGCTTTTTATTTTGTCCTTCTATCTACAAAAGCAAACTACAGGCAACAGAACTGGTCTCATATATGTGAAATTACGTTTAGACTCACGATCTTTGTCTTTTTTTGTATATGTACTTGTTGATATAGCTCTAGTCAATGCTATCTTAACGACCAAGAAAATTCCGTTACCTTTCATGAAATGGATTTTCAGTCATTATATTTGTAATGCCTACTTTTAGCGTTGTGATGTCAATTTACACACACTGATTATGTTTTTGGAACTTTGAGTAATATGTTAAATATCAACTTTTATAACAAAATTAAACGTCTTCCTTTACTTATCGGTGCACTTTGTATCACCAGTTTCTGCCAAGCCAATGATTTTTATAATCACCCTTCTTATAACAGCTTTAAACAAAAAACCATGCAGACCTACGGCTTAAGTGCAGAGCAAGTTGATTGGGCCATGAATGGCTCAAAAAACCTTCCCAATATTATCAATATCATGAATCGCCCTGGTGAAAGTAAGCCTTGGTACCAATATAAAACCAATTTTATGGCTGAAAGCACCATTCAGCGCGGGATTCGTTTTAAAAATCAATATGCCGATACTTTAAACCGTGCTGAACAACAATTTGGTGTGCCTCAATCAGTGATTTTAGGCGTTTTAGGAGTGGAAACCGGTTTCGGTGCCAATAAGGGCAATTTCGTCACCCGTGATGCCTTGGCAACTTTAGGTTTTGGTTATGAGCGCCGTGCACAATATTTTCAGGATGAACTCTCTGCACTGATTGCATGGTCATATAAAGACGGTGTTCCAACTAATTCAGTAACAGGTTCTTATGCAGGTGCAATCGGCTACCCTCAATTTATGCCAAGTAACATTCCCAAGCTAGGGGTTGACTATGATGCTGACGGACATATTGATCTTAGAAATTCTGCGGTAGATGCAATTGGTTCCATTGCCAATTATTTGGCTCAACATGGCTGGCAACGCAATCAACCTATCGGCTTTGCGGCACGCTATACAGGAAATAATTTAGAATCGATTATCGCTAAAGATTTAGAACAACCTACCCCTTATGGAGTTTTAAAGAATCAAGGCGTTACACCAATAAATCCTATAGTAAAAATAGATGACCTGGATATGGTGAATATTATTCAGCTTCAAGATAGTTATGCACCAATTTATTATATAACTTATCCTAATTTTCAAGTAATTACGACCTATAACAAGAGTCGCATGTATGCCACGGCAGTGTGGCAATTAGGCACCGAAATCGCCAGTCGTTAAGACTGGCTTTTACCAAAAATTACCAAAGTCAAGATTTTATTTTACAAAATAGCGCACAAAACAGGCATTCCCAACAAAATGTTACAATATTGATTATTTTTTAACCTAAAAACGTTATATTTCTGTCCTTTTTGTAATATTTTCAATTAAAGAGTAGACAGCTTTAGCATGGCATGAATATTATCCATCTCGTCAAATGTAGTTGCAAAAGAGAATTAACAGACCGATTTGCAAATATTTCAAGTTTTTAAATGAAATTAAGTCAATGGTCTTTAGGGGTTTAATAATGCATTCATCGGTTAAATATATTTTAGCTTTAACTACCACTTTTGCCCTGAGTCAGTCTCAAGCAGAATTGGTTCAGTCATCATTTAATACAGATAATGACAACTCTCGCTTAGCCACACGTGTGCTAAATAAAGACGCTCAAAATTTCAATTCACACTTCTCAAATTTAAATAGTCTTTCAATCACTGAGCGTTCTGGCGATAAGATCCGTCGTCAAACAATTGCAGCAAAAATTGAAATTCCTGAAGACGAGCCTTCAGTGATTGAAAAGCTAAACACTGTTGCATCGAATACAGTTCGTAAATTTAGTCAAACAGGTGCAGCATCTTGGTACGGTCGCCAGTTTCATGGTCGTAAAACAGCAAGTGGTGAAACATTCGATATGAATGGTCTGACTGCAGCTCACCGTAGCCTGCCATTGAACTGCTATATTCGCGTAACCAATAAAACCAATGGCAAGAGTGTTGTCGTAAAAGTAAATGATCGCGGTCCATTCCATGGCAACCGAGTTCTAGACTTGTCTTATGGCGCTGCGAAACAGTTAGGTATTACTAATGCAGGTACTGCGAAAGTAAATATTGAACGTGTTGATGGTCCAAACTCATAAGATGATGCTCAGCTCCTAATATATTTGACTTAAAGGGCCACGTAATGTGGCTTTTTTTTATGCCTGAAAAAACTTTGTTTTAAACCTCCTCTTAGTGTTTAATAAATGCAGCATATTAATAATGATAAGGGTCGAGGATGAACATATTACTGAAAACCCAAAAGCGCCATACACCTCACTTGATAGCCAAATGCATCATTTCTTCACTCCCCCTCACTTTGCTTGTTGCATGTTCAAGCTTACCTACAGCACAACATAAACCTGTTCAAGAAAAAGCGTCTAATACTCTCTTGGTTTATGGCGGTCCCATTTTGACCATGGAGGGAATGCAACCGACCTATGTCGAAGCATTACTGATTCAAGCAGGTCATATCCAGTTTAGTGGAAAACTTGAACAGGCACGCAAAATTGCCCCTCAAGCACAGCAGCTCAACTTAGAACAGCGCACGGTCATCCCCGGTATCATCGATGCACATAGCCATGTCAACAGTGTAGGCTTACAACAAACGGTTGCGAATCTTTATTCTCCCCCAGAAGGAGCGGTGACCGATATCAACTCGCTCATTGTTGCCATGAAAAGCTGGCAGCAGCAAAACCCCGAATTTATTCAGTCATCAGGCTGGATTATGGGCAACGGTTATGATGATGCTCAACTCAAAGAAAAACGCCATCCTATAACAACAGACCTGGATCAGATCTCTAAAGATCAACCAGTCTTAATCTTGCATCAATCTGGACATCTAGCATCGGTCAATCATAAAGCTTTAGAAATACTCAATATCAATGCAAAAACACCCAATCCATCCGGTGGCGTAATTCGTCGGATGAACAATTCCATGGAGCCAAATGGTGTGCTTGAAGAAAGTGTTGTTTTTAGTGCCATGATGCAAGCTTTTAAAAATGTCCCACCCGATGTTATGGAAAAAATGGCGCTCACGGCTATTCAGACGTATGTCCAAAATGGTTACACAACCGTTCAGGAAGGTCGTGCGGATGCAGGAACCAGTGAATTATGGCGAAATTTAGCCAAACAAGAAAAACTACCGATTGATCTGGTGTCCTACCCCGACATCATTAATGAAAAAGAATACATGCTTAAGCATGGGACGAGTCGCGACTATGATCATCATTTTCGCATAGGTGGCGTTAAAATAAGTTTGGATGGCTCACCTCAAGGCAAAACGGCTTGGCTGACTCAACCCTATTTAATTCCACCAGAAGGGAAAGCTAAAAATTATTCAGGCTACCCAGCCTTTCCTGACAATAAAATCTTACAGGATGCCATTAATTTAGCCTTTGAACACAAATGGCAAATACTGGCCCATGCCAATGGTGATGCTGCAATTGACCAATATTTAAATGATATTGATACTGCAACCAAGCACTATCCAAAATTAGACCGACGCAATGTCATTATCCATGCACAAACTATGCGTGAAGATCAGTTAGACAAAGCTAAATCTCTCGAGCTCATTCCATCTTTCTTTTCATTACATACTTATTATTGGGGCGACTGGCACAGAGAAGAAACACTGGGCATAGAACAGGCAAATCGTATTTCGCCAACAGGTTCTGCTTTACGCAAAGGCATTTTGTTTACCGAACATCATGATGCGCCAGTTATTCCACCTCATAGCATGATGACGCTGGATACCACTGTAAACCGCGTTACACGCAGCGGCAAAATACTGGGTGCTGAACAACGCGTCAGCCCTTATATTGCCTTAAAGTCGCTCACCGACTGGGCGGCTTATCAATATTTTGAAGAAAATAGCAAAGGAACTCTAACGAAAGGAAAACTGGCTGACTTTGTAATCCTGAGCGACAACCCTCTGGCTGTTCCGAGCAATAAAATTAAAGATATAAAAATACTCGCAACTTACAAGGAAGGTCAGCAGATTTATCAAAATCCCCGATTACAAAATATAGAGCTTAAATCCCCATGACACATCTGGTATACGGTTTCAGATTTAACCGCATATTCTGTTTATTTAAAGCGAACGAGACTAAGCTACCGACCACTTTGACCCTTCCCTCGTTCTGGTTTATATTTAATTTGAATAAAAATAAGTCTGTGAAACTTAAATCCCGCTGGAGTGGAGAATGAAAACAATAACCGAATGGCTAGATGAATATAGTGACAGCCATCAAGACAAAACCAACAAAGCCATTCATTGGGTCTGTGTGCCTGCAATCCTTTTTTCAATCATTGGAATTCTTGCTCATTTCAGTGCGTTACTTACCGCCCTGATATTAGTATTAACTTTTATTTTTTATGCGCGCCTTGATCTGGTACTTACTGTTGCAATGGCAGCTCTGCTTTTTGTCATGGCGTGGCTTATTTTTATCTTACCTGTGGGTACCGGTTTTTATATCGCAGTTTTTGTTTTGGCCTGGATTGGACAGTTTTACGGGCATAAAATTGAAGGTAAAAAGCCTTCTTTCTTTAAAGACCTCCAATTCCTCCTCATTGGCCCAGTATGGTGTATGGATGCCTATTTAGGTAAATTGATACCTAAATGGAGAAAACGCCAAAAATCGCAGCTGATAGCGATTTAAACACCCTTATCATTTTAGCCTTTCGAAGAACCTTTATTGATAGGTTCTTCCTTTATACTTTAACCAACCATCGGCATGAGTTTTCTGGGGATCATGATGAGTCCAGTGAATTACCCCACCTTGCTGACTGTATTCATATTCACCATAAAACTGGACAATTTCACCCTTTTCCAAGTCATCTAGGCGTGAGCTTAAGTCAATATTATGCGCAACTAAAACCGTTTGCCTATTGCCCAACTCCAGAATGAATTTTTGATGACGTGAACCGTCATTGTCATCCCGCAAAATAGCTTTCACTTGCCCACTGGACTGGACTTAAATATCACTTTTTTGTTCTCGAAATGCCTGTTGAATTTTTTCATCATCATTTTGAGTGAGCAAATTGAATGATTTCGATTCTAAAGGGGCTTTCTGAGATTCGGTTTTCGAGAAAATTTCAGTGGGTGGTTTTGAATTGCTGAGCGATTGATTAAAAGAGTTCTGCTGCTCTTGTAAATCAATTCCAAAATATGCGGCTATTAAGACAATAACAACTGCGCCAATCCCCAGATTGGTTTTATTTGCCATCATGTTGTTCCTCAAAGTTTAATGATCTTCACAAAAACCATCTTCATAAAAAAAGCCCCAAATGGGGCTTTTTTCACAAAACATCTTTACTTAAAGGCAAAAATTATTTTGCAGCAGCTTGAGCAGCAGCAACTTCTTCAGCGAAGCTCATTTCTGCTTTCTTCTCAATACCTTCACCTACTTCAAAGCGAACGAATTGAGCAACTGTAGTAGCAGTTGATTTAAGAACGTCAGCAACTTTCTTGTCGTTGTCGATTACGTACATTTGACGCTCAAGTACAACTTCGTTTAAGTATTTCTCAACTGAACCAGTCACCATTTTTTCAACGATATTCGCTGGTTTACCAGATTCTACTGCTTTCGCTTCAGCAATTTCTTTTTCTTTAGCGATAAGATCAGCAGATACGCCTTCAGCATTTACAGCAACCGGATTGAACGCAGCAACGTGCATTGCAATACCTTTACCAGTCGCAGCATCACCTGTGTAAGACACAACAACACCGATTTTTAAACCGTGTTTGTAAACTGCAAGGTTTTCGCCTTCAACAATTTTCGCACGACGTACTTGGATGTTTTCACCGATTTTTTGAACAAGAGCAATACGCGCTTCTTCAACAGTTTGGCCATCTTCAAGTTTCAATTCAGCAATTTTAGCAGCATCAGTCTCGCCAGCAGCAAGCGCAGCAGCAGCAACTTTAGCAGAGAAACCAGCAAAGTTTTCGTCTTTAGCAACGAAGTCAGTTTGGCAGTTTACTTCTAAAAGAAGCGCTTTATTGCCTTCTTGAGCAATCGTGATCGCGCCATCAGCAGCAATGTTACCCGCTTTTTTAGCTGCTTTTGCCTGACCAGATTTGCGAAGGTTATCAATCGCTAATTCAACATCACCATTCGATTCTGTTAATGCTTTTTTACATTCCATCATTGCCAAACCAGTACGGTCGCGCAATTCTTTAACCATGCTTGCTGTAACTGCAGTCATGTCAATCTCCTAGATTCGGTAGAAAATGAATTCTTTTTTAACAGAAACGGCCCATAGGTCTCCCATGGGCCGTCTGCATACATGACGCTTACATTGCCACCATCACATGTCGCAAAAATGACAAGCTTGCGTCAAACGCATTAAGCCTCAGGAGCTTCTTTAGCTTCTTCGCCTTTTGCTTGAGCATTTGCTTGTGATTGAGCATATTCTTTACCAGCAAGAATCGCATCAGCCATAGCAGAAGCATACAAAGTAACTGCACGGATCGCATCGTCGTTACCAGGAATAACGTAATCTACGTTATCTGGGTTAGAGTTTGTATCAACGATACCGATTACAGGAATACCAAGGTTTTTAGCTTCTTTAATCGCGATTGATTCGTGGTCAACGTCAATTACGAATAATGCGTCAGGTAAACCACCCATGTTTTTAACGCCGCCTAAAGCACGTTCAAGTTTTTCCATCTCACGAGTACGCTCTAAAGCTTCACGTTTAGTAAGCTTAAGGAAAGTACCGTCTTGAGATTGAGTTTGAAGGTCTTTTAAACGGTTGATTGATTGACGAAGAGTTTTCCAGTTCGTCAACATACCACCTAACCAACGGTGATCAACATATGGTTGACCAGCGCGTTGCGCTTGTTCACGGATGATGTTAGATGCAGCGCGTTTAGTACCAACGAACAATACTTTGTTCTTTTTGCTAGCAAGATTGTTAACAAAGTTCAAAGCATCATTTAACGCAGGAACAGTATGTTCAAGGTTGATGATGTGAATTTTGTTACGCGCACCAAAGATGTATTCACGCATCTTTGGATTCCAGAAACGAGTTTGGTGACCAAAGTGCGCGCCAGCTTGAAGAAGGTCGCGCATGCTTACGTTGTAATCTGCCATTTTCTTTACCTTAAAGTTTGGGTTAGGCCTCCATATATCCGCATTCTCCACCTCGAAAGGCACCCAGAGAAATGTGTCGATATATGTGCGGATTTTGTTGCCCCATCCAACAAAGCCCGTGAAATTTATTCACGAAAAAGCATTTGATAAAATGGGCGGCTATTTATACCATAGTCACATACAAATTTCCAAAAGTTTTTAGAGATCATGAACAGTACTTACGAAGCTCCACGTCGACTCATTAAAACCACTGACGAAATTGAAAAAATGCGTGTGGCGGGGCGACTAGCAGCAGAAGTCTTGGATATGATCAAACCGCATATTGTTCCGGGTGTGACGACCCTTGAGCTTGATACGATTTGCCATGACTATATTGTCAATAAACAAGATGCCATTCCAGCATGTTTAGGTTACGGTGCAGCACCCGGTCGTCCTGCATTCCAGCATGTGATCTGTACATCTGTGAACCATGTGGTGTGCCACGGCATTCCATCTGATGCTAAAGTGCTAAAGAAAGGTGATATTTTAAATATCGACGTGACTGTCATTAAAGACGGCTACCACGGTGATACCAACATGATGTACATCGTCGGTGGTGAAACCTCCATTTTGGCTGACCGCCTGTGTAAAGTTGCTCAAGAAGCCATGTACCGTGGTATGGAAACGGTTAAACCCGGTTCAACCATTGGTGACATCGGTAACGCCATTCAAAAGTACGTTGAATCTGAACGTTTTAGTGTAGTACGTGAATATTGTGGTCATGGTATTGGCACGGTGTTCCATGACGAACCTCAAGTGCTTCATTACGGTCAACCAAATACCGGTATGGTTCTGGAGGAAGGCATGACCTTTACCATCGAACCCATGGTGAACGCTGGGGTTTGGCAAACCAAATTATTAGGTGACAAATGGACCGTAGTAACGAAAGATCATAAGTTATCTGCACAATATGAACACACTCTTTTAGTCACCAAAACAGGTGTTGAAGTACTGACTGCGCGCCCTGAAGAAGACTTATCTCGTTTCATGTAATTATTTTTCATATAACTACTTTTCATATAATTACTATATTTAAATTACATCTTAAATATGGCTACTTCAATGTAGCCATTTTTATATTTAAGCTTTTTTATGCTTCAGCCCACCGCATCATCAATTTCAAAACTCTTCTTAAACGTTAATTTATTGAGTTATTTTCTATTCTTATAAAAATATAAAATCGGATTAATCAAGGCTGAAACAACCAACACAATCAATTCAAAAAAGTATTTTTTTCATATCGTATATTTCTTGTACCCCTTTCTCCGGTTTTTTAGGCTAAGATAGTGTGCTTTTTTATTTTTTAATCCCTATAAGAAGGAATACTGCCGTGGACGTACGTCTCTCTGATCGTGTGAATGCCATCAAACCGTCCCCTACACTTGCTGTTACCAATAAAGCTGCTGAACTTAAGGCTGCTGGTAAAAACGTAATTGGTTTGGGCGCAGGTGAACCAGATTTTGACACCCCACAACACATCAAAGATGCAGCAATTACTGCGATTAACAACGGTTTTACCAAATATACCGCTGTTGACGGTACTCCAGGTCTTAAAAAAGCGATTATCGCGAAATTTAAACGCGACAATAATCTTGATTATGCAGCAAACCAGATCCTGGTTTCTTGCGGTGGCAAACAATCATTCTTTAACTTGGCACTTGCCTTGTTAAACAAAGGTGATGAAGTCATCATCCCTGCGCCTTACTGGGTAAGCTATCCAGATATGGTGATCATTGCTGAAGGTGTTCCAGTTGTTGTTAAATGTGGTGAAGAACAACGTTTCAAAATCACACCTGCTCAATTAGAAGCTGCGATCACTGACAAAACGCGTTTAGTGGTGCTTAACAGCCCATCTAACCCGACTGGCATGATCTATACCAAAGCTGAGTTAGAAGCTTTGGCTGACGTTCTTCGCAAATATCCAGAAGTATTTGTTGCTTCAGATGACATGTACGAACCAATCCGCTGGGATAACGAGTTCTACAACATCGCCACTGTTGCTCCAGACCTTTATGACCGCGTAATCGTACTTAATGGTGTGTCTAAAGCTTATGCAATGACTGGCTGGCGTATTGGCTATGCAGCGGGTCCTGCTAAATTGATTGGCGCAATGAAAAAAATTCAGTCTCAATCAACTTCAAACCCGACTTCTATTTCGCAAGTTGCTGCTGAAGCTGCATTGAATGGTCCTCAAGACGTACTTGAGCCAATGATTGAAGCATTCAAACGCCGTCATGACTTGGTTGTGAAAGGCTTGAACGATATCAACGGTATTACTTGCTTACCTGCTGATGGTGCATTCTATGCATACGCAAATATCAAACCATTGATTCGTGCCAAAGGTTTAAAATCTTGTACAGAATTCTCTGCATGGTTATTGGAAGAAACTGGTGTTGCCGTTGTGCCGGGTGATGCATTCGGTCTAGGCGGTTACATGCGTATTTCTTATGCAACGGCTGACGAAGTACTTGTAGATGCGTTAGCGCGTATCAAGAAAGCGGCTGACTCAATCGAAGGCGTAGACGCTGCGATTGCTTCAATTGCTGCTGAAAAATAATCTGCTTTTTTAAAGTAAGATTAAAAAACCCGCTCTTGAAGCGGGTTTTTTATGGATTAAATTTCATACAGACCCAATACACTTCTGTATTTAAAGTATAGAAAAAGCCTTCAAATGAATGAATTTTTAAAGCTTGATCAATGATTTTTTGGAAGAGCATAAAAAGGAACAGCGATCTTCTCATCACTCAGATTATTTTAAAGCTTTCTTCTCTGCCGAAGCCCAAATCACCAATGCAATTCCAGCCAAAACAATCACCGCGGAAATGATAATCCGCCAGCTAAGTTCCTCACCTATAAACAACGCACCGCCTAAAATGGCTAAACATGGCACAGATAGCTGCACACTGCTCGCTGTCACACGGTCAATACGCTTCACAATGGCATACCAAAGCACATAAGCACCGCTAGATGCTAAACCGCCTGACAATACTGCTAAAAGCACCCCTTGAGGCTGAGCAAAGCTTTGTGTATAAAACGCAGCATAAGCCAGCAATCCGAAAGGAATCGCCATCAGAAAATTTGCCAACGTACTAGCTAACGGGTTTCGCATGTTCTTACCCGCAATACTGTACATTGCCCAGCCTATTCCCGAAAGCACCATAATAGCCGCATAAACTAAGTTAGGGGCTGCTGCGCCCGGCAACAAGAGAATGAAAATACCGAGAATCGCGATGCCCAATCCTGCGCCACGCTGAATATTGATTTTTTCACCATGACACAAACCATAGCCGACCATACTCAACTGTACTGTACCGAATAAAAGCAATGCTCCTACACCTGCATCTATATGCACATAGGCCAGTGAAAAAGCCACCATATAGAGCGCAAGCCAAAAACCGTTCTTAATATTCCATTCGATTTTGGCTTTTTGTACAGAAAATATGTAGAGCATCAATAAAACGGCTGCACCACTAAATACACGTATCAGGCTAAAACTGATTGGGTCAATTTGATGACCTGCCAACGCCAAACGACATAAAACCGAATTGGCTGCAAAAGCCAGCATGGCAATCGTGATCTTAACCAGCATAGTTGAGCATCCCTCTTCAACAGCCTGCTTCAGATATATCTAATATAGCTGTTTAAATCTATATAGATTTACTGATTCAATTTATAAGAAATATCTATGTATAAATTCAATGCTTATGCCTAAATCAATTATTCCTCTGCTTCATCTTTAGAAAACAATGCAATCACATCAGCCTCAGTGAGCTGCTCTGTAGAATATTTAAACTGGTAAAAATCGGGCTTATTATCAATATAAATTTCTGTAGTCAGTTTTAAATCTTTCGGCTGTTCCTGCATGGCAAAGACATTAATGTTGCAATAACTGCCATCCTGCGTACGCCAGAAAAGCAAGGTGCCGCAGCGACTACAAAAACCACGCTCTCCCCATTCAGAAGATTGAAATAGCGTTAAATATTCTTGATCTTCAAACTTTAAACTGTCTGGCTCTACATCCACACTCATCAGTACACCACTTGACTACTGACGGCACATGGAACAGTGGCAGGCGTGTACATCATGATTTTTTAATTCTGCTCGGAACTTAGTTTTACCGCATAAACAGGATACATTCATTGTTATTTCCTTGATTACGTTAATACTGATCAAAAATATCTAAAATATTGTTTCTTCTATATATAAATGACAAATTCATCTCTGTATAAGTTTTATTAAAGAATTTTAAAACAATTATCTTATCAAGTTGTCTTATTCACTATTTTAGATATATGAACATATGCTTCAAATCTAATGGAAAATGATTTTTACAGCCATGCATTTTGCACGAATTAACTCAAAGCTGAGCATTGACGACATGGTTAAATTTTGCTTAATTGAAATCTAGGTTCCTTTTTGGAACTAATCAATCAATAAGGAAATAACGACAATGAATCCAAAAGAAATGACAGGACTACAATTTCTACAAGCTATGTGCGCAGGAAAAATTCCAGCTGCAAGTATTAGTGAAACTATTCCAATGCAACCTTATGACGTTTCAGAAGGAACAATTCATTTCAAAGTAAAAGCAGATCATCGTCATTTAAATCCGTTAGGGGGCGTACACGGTGGTTTTTCAGCCACAGTTCTGGATTCCGTTACAGGTTGTGCAGTACACAGTATGCTGGAAGCAGGCGTAGGGTACGGCACTATCGACTTAAATATAAAAATGTGCCGTCCTATCCCTAAAAATAAAGAGCTTCATGCCATGGGTACGGTCATTAATATGAGTAAGAACTTGGGTATATCTGAGGGTAAGATTATCGATGAAGAAGGTAAACTCTATGCCCATGCTACTGCAACTTGTATGATTATCCGTTAAGGCTTAATCTCGTCTTTAAAAGATAACAAAACAGAGCTTAAGTTAACGACTTAAGCTCTATAGTTGAATTAGGGTTAGATCGCTGATTTAAATGATTTCGTTAGCGCTGGAAAATCGACTTCTGGACGTGAAGTGCCTTTATAAATACATAAATATTTAAATACGCTATCGAGCGATACAGAGAGCTTCTTCTGTTCCGATACTGACCAGACTTTAGAGTTATTTCGTCCAGTTAAGGCGCTGCCATTCAATTGATATAAATATAGATCATGATCACGTTGCAAAGGTTGCTTACGACCATTGGAATAACTATCTAGAAGCAATTGGCAAGGTGAATCAATCAACCATTTATCGCTAAACCAAAGCTGCAATAAATCACCCAGATATAAGGCTTGAGTTCCGACAGGCCACACTTGGATATATGCATCTTCAACAGCAGTTTGATAACGATCTGGATTTTGAATAATTGAAAGATAATTGTCTTGATAAAAAGATAAATTTGAAAAGATTTCGGCAATCGTCAGCGTACGCATTCGCTTTCTCCTGTTTAGCCATTTTAGTGCTGGCAAGTTGGTTTAAATCCACACTGTTTGAACTTTCATTCAAACGCTCTGTTATGCATTTAATCTAACAAGCCGATTTTGGCTGTGCAAGTTTTTTTAACATTTTTGATTTATTTGTCTAAATAAAAAGCATACAGCACAAAAATTAAGGAATCATGACACTTTTAGCTTGACCCCCTAAAAAATCTCCTTATAATCGCATGCAGATTCTCCAATAGCTCAGTCGGTAGAGCGACGGACTGTTAATCCGCAGGTCCCTGGTTCGAGCCCAGGTTGGAGAGCCAAATACGAAAAAGCCCGCAGCATTAAAGCGGGTTTTTTTTTGCCTAAATAATCTAGAACTATTTAAGTTATCATAAAAATAATTATCCTAATCTTCTGTTTTTTTATATGGAATAGCAAATATCTATCTGATATCAAGTTACACTATTCATAGCCATAAATTTTTAGAGATATAGAAAAATCATTGTTGAATAATAGACTTCTTTCATAAGTCATTTTTCAATTATGACAAGTCGTTTATAAAGCCAAAATTAAAAATAAATTTTAGCAGGTATTGGAATTATGAGAGTGGCATGGATGCCACATGTTTCCCATCACGACAAGGATGTTGTGTATGGGAAACAAAAGGTTTTTCTTGCGGACTCAAAATATATTTTGAGATCCTCATTTTGACCTTTCAAAAGTAGAGATATCACCTACGCAAAAGCATAAAAATTGAATCAATTAAATGAGGCAATGCTGATTTTAAAAAATCTAATATTAAATATTTTTTGATTTACGTAAGTTATCTAATGAGTAAGCAATAAAAGAAAAAGCGCATCGAAATGCGCTTTTTATCTATTCCTCCATCTGAAAATAGATGAATCTAAAGATTGTTTTATTGCTGAGGTAAAGGAATATATTGTGAATTGTTATTCTGAGCTTTACGTTCAGTCACCACCACATTTAGGGTTAAAGGTTTGTCATCTCGAACCACTTCAACTTTGATGGTGCTATTTGGAGCTTGCAAGGCCACATAATTAATCAAGTGAGAAGCAGAATTAATCAGTTCTCCATTGACTTGAATAATCTTGTCGCCTTTTTGAATTCCCGCTTTGGCTGCAGGTCCCTGAGGAAGCACATCCGCAACCACAACACCTGTTTGCTTAGGTTCAAGAATGTTTTCCTGTTGCACGGGCATCAGGCTAATACCTAACCAACCACGAACCACACGACCATCTTTCAAAATTGAATTCAGGATTTGCTGACAGACCTTCGCAGGAATGGCAAAACCAATACCCAATGAACCACCTGATTGAGAGAAAATAGCCGTATTTACACCAATCAAATTACCAGCAACATCAATCAGCGCACCACCCGAGTTACCTGGATTAATTGCAGCATCGGTTTGAATGAAGTCTTCATAAGTGTTAATGCCCAAATCTGAGCGATTGGTGGCAGAGATAATCCCTTGAGTGACGGTCTGTCCCACACCAAACGGATTACCAATGGCAAGAACGACATCTCCCACTTCATTACCACTTAATTTAAACGGCAAAACAGAAAGCTTGTCTAATTCAATCTTAATCACGGCAAGATCTGAGTCGGGGTCTGTGCCAATAATTTTTGCTACAGCGCGACGCCCATCATTTAATCCGACCACAATTTGATCAGCCTGTGCGATCACATGATTATTAGTCAAGATATAACCATCCGAACGAACAATAACACCAGAACCTAGGCTATTTTCATTTTGCTCCTGACCGAATTGATCTGGCATTTGATCACCAAAAAATTCACGAAAGGCAGGATCATTTAACAAAGGATGTTCAGCCTGCTTTACTTTTTGAGTGGTAAAAATATTCACTACTGCTGGAGCAGCAACTTTAACCGCAGCGTTATAAGAATCAACGCCGCCTGTCCTCGTAGTACTGACCAAAGGCTCTACTTTTTCTACCGGCATTTTTACGCCATCAGCCGCAACAGGTGCTTTAGGCTGTTGGTATTGTTGCCATGCAAGAAAACCCAGCGTGACCAAAATGAGTAAAACCCAAGGTAACCATGTAAAGGTGCGACGCACGTTAATTTCCTCTAACAATATTTTAATTCGTTGATGACTAAGTAATTTATGCGCCATTGTAAAATGAAATACAGCTGGAAACATAAAAATAATGAAAGAGTTTTGTCATGCTTTAGTTACAATTCAAAATATGTTTTGATGATGTTAAATATTTAGGCTTTTGAGAAATTTATGGCAAAGCTCAATGAGATTATTCAGTGGTGCGACCACACCCTGAAATCACACGAATTTAAAGACTATGCACCAAATGGTCTGCAAATTGAAGGTAAACCGGATGTAAATAAAATTTTGTGTGCGGTGACTGCATCACAAGATGCAATTGAAGCCGCAATTGCACAAGGTGCGGATTTACTGTTGGTCCATCATGGCTATTTCTGGAAAGGCGAACCCTACCCGATTACTGGCATGCGCGGTAAACGTATAAAAAGTTTAATTCAACATGATATTTCACTGGCAGGTTATCACTTACCTTTAGATAGCCATCCAACTTTAGGTAATAATGCGGCTATTGCAGATATTTTAGCATTAGAAAATATTGAAGCTTTAGATCTAAGTGAACGTAATCCGATTGGTAATATTGGCTATTTAAAACAACCCGTGTCTGCTGAAGAATTTAAGCTGTATGTGTCTCAGCGTTTAGATTTTAATGCCATTCATCTTGCGGCTGATAAAAAATTGATCCAAAAAATCGGTTTCTGTACCGGTGGCGCACAAGATTTTATTGGCAAAGCAGCTGAACAAAATTGTGATGCTTATATTTCCGGTGAAGTCAGTGAACGGACTTTTTATGAAGCCAAAGAGTTGAATGTGCATTATTACGCGTGTGGACATCATGCAACCGAGCGTTATGGCGTACAACGTCTGGCAAAAGCTATTTCAGAACAGTTCGATATTGAGTATAGTTACTTCGAATTAAACAATCCGATTTAGGGTCTGTTAACATTTCATAAATGGCTTGCGCTGTAGGCTAAAATTAAGCAGTTAAGGCATGAAACCAAGATAATAGCGAGCCTATTTTCAAATTTCATAACGAAATCTGAGATAATTTTAGCCACAGCCTGAGCAAGAACCAAGCATTGCTTTGTTTGCAGCGTAAGGCACAGCTACGGACGAGCATATTTTTTGCCCCTATATCGTTACGAAGCAGTCATTTAGAGTGACTAAATCTCCTGCTCCGGGGCTAATATCAGCTAAAAACATGCTTGTCGCAGACATAGATGAAGTGTCAACATACTCTAATCTTAATTTGACGGTTTGACATTGTCTTTATACGTATAAATTTAGGCTTTATTCTGTATTGTTATTTATAAGCAATGCGCAATTTAGACAAAGAATCCATTACAATAAAGCCACTTAATGTTAAAACCCAGCAAAATGCAAGGAATTGAAGACATGACAACGATTACTTTACCGGCACTTCCATACGGTTATGAAGATCTTGCTCCACACATTAGCAAAGAAACTTTAGAATACCACCACGACAAACACCATAATACTTATGTTGTTAACCTTAACAACCTAATTAAAGGTACTGAACTTGAGGGTAAAACTTTAGAAGAAATCATTAAAGCATCTGCTGGTGATGCTGCTAAAGTTGGCCTATTCAACAATGCTGCTCAAGTTTGGAACCATACATTCTACTGGAACTGTATGGCTAAAAACGGTGGTGGTAAAGCGACTGGTACTTTAGCTGCTAAAATTGATGAAGCTTTCGGTTCTTACGAAAAATTTGCTGAAGAATTTGCTGCTGCTGCAACAACTCAATTCGGTTCAGGCTGGGCTTGGTTGGTTGCTGACGAAGTAAATGGCAACTTATCTATTCTTAAGACTTCAAATGCTGACACTCCACTTGCTCACGGTAAAGTTGCAGTGTTGACAATTGACGTTTGGGAACATGCTTACTACATCGACTACCGTAATGCACGTCCTGCTTACATTAAAACTTTCATGGAAAGCTTGGTAAACTGGGATTACGCAAATGCTAAATACGCTGGCCAAGAAGCTGGCGTTGAAAAATAAGATTTGAAATAAATTTTATTTTTGCATAAAAAACCACCTCCTATAGGTGGTTTTTTTATTTTTAGGGCATATCTGCATAATTATAAGGCAAATGATTCATTTCTTTATATTTACGTGTTGACGACTTAGGTTTTGATCCCTAAAATGCGCATCAGATTCTCCAATAGCTCAGTCGGTAGAGCGACGGACTGTTAATCCGCAGGTCCCTGGTTCGAGCCCAGGTTGGAGAGCCATCTATTCTTCCATAGCTCAGTCGGTAGAGCGACGGACTGTTAATCCGCAGGTCCCTGGTTCGAGCCCAGGTGGAAGAGCCAGATTCTAAAAAGCCCACTCATCATGAAGTGGGCTTTTTTTATCAATCAAATGTCTATTTCACATGCAATATATGCGTTGAATGTGTTCTCTTTAATTCCACACTCTTTACTTAAATCATAGATTATTCCCCAATCTATTGTTCACTGATCAAAATTTAGTTATGTTCATCCTAATAAAAATATTTTAATAAATCTTATGAATACAACCTGGATGAAATCTCTAATTTTCTGGATTATTTTACTTATTGTCATGTTCGCAGTGTTTCAATGCAGTCAAAATTCTGAAAATAAAAAGCAGGCTTCCGCGCTCATGTATGAACGCTTATTTCATTGCACCCGTAATTTACCCCAAAAGAACCCGGATGTTTTAAAACATATTCAACAACAACTCAAACCTGAACTGACTCAGGCCGAGCTGATGGAATTGATCAAGGAGTGCCGTAAAGCACAACCCTTACAAAGCAAAGAAAATTATATAAACTTAATAAAATCGATTAAATAACAAGCAATAAGTTTATTTTTAAAACATTCAATTTATTTTCAGGTTTTTTTTAACCCTAAGCCCTTGACCCTTTAAGCTTAGATACATAGAATGCGTATCAGATTCTCCAATAGCTCAGTCGGTAGAGCGACGGACTGTTAATCCGCAGGTCCCTGGTTCGAGCCCAGGTTGGAGAGCCAAATTCTAAAAACCCACTCTAATGAGTGGGTTTTTTCTTATATCAAGATTTTACTGTGTTCGATTCAAGTCAATTCACTTTTTTCCTTATTGGTTGTATTGCCAGTCTTGCTTTGCTGACTATTGTTTTTCAGCAATTGTTCAGACCACGACAAAAATTCTTTCCCAAACGTGTAATCACGCATTTCGAAAGCAAGATGTTTATTCGTCTCAAAGAAACTTTCCCTCAGCATCATCTTCTGGCTCAAGTCGCTTTTAGTGCTTTAATCACCAACAATAACTTAAAGATCCGCAACAAGTTCAATCGTAAAGTAACCGACTTCGTTTTACTGAATCAAAAGCTTGAGGTGGTTGCCATTATCGAGCTGGATGATCCCAGCCATATAGGCAAAGAACAGGAAGATGCTGAACGAGATGCCATGCTAAATGAAGCAGGCTATCAGGTTTATCGCTATACCGATATTCCGAGTGCCGATCGCTTAAGAAGAGACATTTTAAATTAGTTCAATCTGTCAATGAAAGCCACCTTATCGGTGGCTAGATTTCACCGATCCAGATCATTTATTTTCTTGCTGTTCAGCTGATTCAGTAACCGCTTCTGAAGCAGATTGTTCAGCTGCTTCACGTGCTTTAATCCGTTCCAGTATTTGCGCTTGCTGCTGTTTATATTTTTCTTGATTTTTCTCATCACTACTGACTGCAAGATAAGCCATAGTCACCAGAAAAATAGGAATGCATAACCCCAATGTCATCCAAATAATCATCTTCTTCGTATTTGGCTTCGAGCTGGACTGTGACATCATCAACACCTACAGGATTCATCAATAAAAATATAGTCCAATATACTTGAAGTACTGAAGTACAACCATTTTTAATCCTATTCATCAGGTCATAAAAAAAAGCACCGTCAATCGATGCTTTTAATTTATTTAGACCTTATCGCTTTAAGATTACAGCAATGCAATAAAAATTCCGGCAAAAATAATCAGTCCTACCCAACGGTTATGACGGAATGCCCAAAAGCAGAGTTGCGGATTTCTGTCTTTAGTTTTTGCCCACTGATAGATAAAGTCAGCCACCACCACCAGCAATGCAGTTAATCCAAAAGGAATAAGTAAATTCTCTCGGTACAATGCTCCACTAATCAGCAGTACACTTGCTGCCTGTAATAGCGAGATGATTTCAATGTCGTATTTTCCAAATAAAATCGCAGTTGATTTTACGCCTATTTTTAAATCATATTCACGGTCAGTAATGGCATATTGCGTATCATAAGCCACCGTCCAGGCCAAATTACCAAAGTATAAAAGCCAACAGGTCAGATCAGGTGTCTGTCCGACTGCAGTATATGCCATCGGAATAGACCACGAAAATGCCGCACCTAAAAACACTTGCGGCAAGTTGGTATAGCGTTTCATAAATGGATAGATAAACGCTAATAACAATGCACCAAATGACCAGTAAAAGGTTTCGATTGGCAAAAAGAACAATAGCGCCGCACTTGCCGCAACAAGAATTAAAAATACCCAAATGGCTTCTATTGGCTTAATCACGCCTGTCGCTAAAGGTCGATCCTTGGTTCTGGCAACAGCACCATCTACTTTACGGTCAGCGAAATCATTAATGGCACAGCCTGCTGCACGCATAAAAACAATACCCAAGATCATCAGGAGCAGTACTTTTAAATCTGGCCTGCCTTGGTTTGCAATCCACAATGCCCACATGGTCGGCCAAAACACCAACTCTGTACCAATCGGCTTATCAAAACGACATAAATAGTAATACGCTGCTAAACGCTCACGCCATGCAATTTGTTGTGCAGTATCCATGACTGTCCTTAACCAATGCTCTGTTAAATGTTTTACTGTGAAGTATTTTGCTGAATAAACTGTTCAAACGCAGGCAAAAAAGTCTCTTGAACAATAAATTTACAACCATGCCAAGTATAGCAACTTTGCCGCGTCCAGCCATCTTCAAGCAAAATCACACGGCGCTCACAATCTGGATTGGTGCGTTGAAACAAGAACCAGCCAATTGGTTTTTTACCAATATGCTGAAAGATACGTGCACGGGACTGCAGACTTAAAATTGGAAAAATACTTTTCGCTTTGACCCAAGGCTGGTCTTCACAGCCATATAAATAGCTTTCACGCACCCATGAGGTATGATGATGTGACATATGCATCCATTTTGCATCACTAAAACTCAAGCGCTGAAAATGCTCTTGAATCGGTTCTACCTTAAAAATTCCAGCGGCTAAATCAGTAAGTTGCTGAGTCAAAGAACCTGATGCATACAACCACGTGCGTAATTCAGCAGGAATCTGCATATCCTGTATTTTATATGCTCGCTTTTTCTGCATAAACCCACTGCTCGTTTAAGTTAATTGATCTTAATCTCATATATACATCATGTTAGCAATAGCCGAGTTCACTCAACCACCACTCTTTCCTCATCATATCCAATCAAATGCGATTAACAATTATCTGTTTTGGCAATCACTTCAAATTTGCCCTGCGGAGTCTTGATTAAAATCATCCCTTCAGCACTCAAATAAAAACTTTGCGGATAGGCATAATCCAGCGCCAGCTCTGGATTTTTTAAAGCCACAAATTCTGCCTGCTTATAACCTTCCACGGTACGTCCTACTTCTAGGTAGGTCACGGCAGAAAAATTCATTTTAAAACCTTGCTCATGATCTTTTGGATCAATCCAAGGATAAAAGCTGGTGTGTTTTTTGCGCTGTGCCATCTAGGTCATCTAATATTCATTGATATAAACAGATGATACAAAAAAACCCGCGACATGCGCGGGTTTTTAAAGCTTTAAATTCTAAAAAGAATTACAAGCTGTAATACATGTCGAATTCAACTGGGTGAGTCGTCGTATTCAAGCGACGTACTTCTTCAGTTTTAACTTCGATATACGCATCAAGCATATCTTTAGTGAACACGCCACCTTTTAATAGGTAGTCATGATCCGCCTGAAGTGCTTCAAGCGCCATATCTAAGCTATGCGCCACTGTAGGGATTTTCGCTTCTTCTTCAGGAGGAAGATCATACAAGTTTTTGTCAGCAGCTTCACCTGGGTGAATCTTGTTTTGGATACCATCAAGACCAGCCATCAACAATGCTGCAAAACCTAAGTACGGGTTCATCATTGGATCTGGGAAACGTGCTTCAATACGCTTGCCTTTCGGGCTAGAAACGTAAGGAATACGGATAGAAGCAGAACGGTTACGTGCTGAGTAAGCAAGCATAATCGGAGCTTCATAATGTGGCACTAAACGCTTGTACGAGTTAGTAGAAGGGTTAGTAATCGCATTCAATGAACGTGCGTGTTTGATCACACCGCCAATGAAGTAAAGCGCCATTTCTGACAAGCCTGCGTATTCGTCACCAGCAAACAAGTTCTTGCCATCTTTAGAGATTGACATGTGAACGTGCATACCAGAACCGTTATCGCCAACCATTGGTTTAGGCATAAAGGTTGCAGTTTTAGCATATTGATGCGCAACGTTCCAAACTGCATATTTGAACTGTTGAACTTCGTCCGCTTTACGAACCATGGTGTTGAAGCTCACACCAATTTCTAACTGGCAAGATGCAACTTCGTGGTGATGTACTTCTACACGACCAGGACCCATGATGTCTTCGATTTTTGCACACATTTCTGCACGCATATCATGTGAAGAATCCACAGGAGGAACTGGGAAGTAACCCCCTTTAACACGTGGACGGTGACCAGAGTTACCACCCTCATAGTCTTTGTTGGTTGACCATGCAGCTTCTTCAGCGATTAATGTATGGCGCGCGCCAGACATATCGATTTCCCATTTCACTTCGTCAAAAACAAAGAATTCTGGCTCTGGACCAAAGAATGCAGTATCACCAATACCTGTAGATTTTAAATATTCTTCTGCACGGCGAGCAATTGAACGTGGGTCACGGTCGTAACCTTGACCAGTTGAAGGCTCAATCACGTCACAAGTGACAACAACTGTTGCTTCAGCAAAGAATGGGTCAAGGAAGCATGTTTCAGCATCTGGACGTAAAATCATGTCCGACGCTTCAATGCCTTTCCAACCTGCAATTGAAGAACCATCAAACATTTTACCGTCTTCAAATGTATCTTCGTCAATCGTATCTGCTGGGTAAGTTACGTGTTGCTCTTTACCCTTAGTATCAGTAAAGCGAAAATCGACCCATTTTGCGCCACTTTCTTGGATGAGTTGAAGGACCTTGTTCGCCATGCTCATTTTGCTCCGATGATTTTTTGTTGCACCTGCTAAGTGCGTGTTAGTAGTTGGCAGTTATTAAGCAATTCCCATACCAACTTTAAAAAACAAAGATAAAATATTGAATTCTTTATCAGAATAGAAGATTTAGATACTTTAGTTTGAAGCTATTATACTGTGTGCAAATGCAAATGCACCATATTCAAACACTCTAGATTATATTTGTTTAAAAAGCCGCTTTTAGTGTATCAAAATGGTGCAGATTTATTTTTAAAAGTCATCAATGAGCCTTGTTTTCATCTATTTTGTTTAATTTTTTCAGCATTAGATTAAAATAAATACTTAAAAATCAATTTTCATCCATGTTAATGATTTGATTACTTAATATGTCAACCATTTAATTTTATTCCAGTCTATAAATTTAAAATTAGAAGAATGTTATCTTATTATTTTTTCAAGATTTTATATTTTGCACTGTTCAACCCGCCGATTTTTTCAACAATTGAACGAAGATAAGTAGTGCGCCATTTTGGTGATCAAAGCTAGATAGCCTTTCCTTCCATTCATGTTTCTTTATTAAGCACAGCTTCAACTAATCAAATCTTAATACAAATCAGAATTACTTATAATTAGCCTGTTAGTTCAATTGAATTTTAGATTTTCATTCATTTTATTACGTTTAAATCTGAATACAGTTTCCATATTATTTAAAGTTGCTTTTAATGGTTGAAATAATTAATGATGAATTTCACTTAAGACAAAATGCAAATAAATCAGCTTATTCTCATCATGCGATTCCTCTAAAATCATTATCATAGAAATAGTTCAGCAGAAAATGCTTATTTTTTGCTATGATTATTCGTACTCCGTTTTTTATCCGTTTCAATAAACTTTATTGACATAAGGTTACGCTCTGAAACTGGACACAATGTGAGTGTTCCTGGACTATTCGAGCACATATAAGTGCGTAAATTTCAATAGGTTAGCTCATGCTTTTAATGATCGACAACTATGACTCCTTTACCTATAACATCGTTCAATATTTTGGCGAGTTAAATCAAGACGTAAAAGTAGTCCGTAATGATGCCGTGACATTGGAAGATATCGAGCGATGGCAACCCCAGTATCTGGTGATTGGTCCTGGTCCTTGTTCACCAAGTGAAGCCGGAATTTCAATTCCAGCCATTCAGCACTTTGCCGGCAAAATCCCATTGCTTGGTGTGTGTTTGGGACATCAAGCCATTGGCCAGGCTTTTGGTGGGGATATTATTCGCGCAAAGAACGTCATGCACGGTCGCTTGTCCGATATGTATCACAGCAACCAAGGCATCTTTAGCAACCTGCCTTCCCCATTTTCTGCGACACGCTATCATTCACTGGTGATTGATCAGGCGACCGTACCAGATTGTTTGGAAGTGACTTGCTGGACCAATGAAGCCGATGGCCGCATGGAAGAAATCATGGGTGTTAAACATAAGACATTAGCCATCGAAGGCGTGCAGTTTCACCCTGAATCAATTTTAAGCCAGCATGGTCATCAAATCTTCCAAAACTTCTTAGAAATTTATGCATAGTGAACACAATGAACATTCAACAAGCTTTAAATAATATTACCAAACAGATTCACCTGACCCAGTCGCAAATGGAAGATGTGATGCGCAGCATCATGTCCGGTGAAGCAACTGATGCTCAAATCGGTGCGCTGATGATGGGCTTACGCTTGAAAGGCGAAAGTATTGATGAAATTACCGCTGCTGCACGTGTGATGCGTGAATTTGCGATCAAAATTGATGTTAGCGATATTCCACATTTAGTCGATATCGTGGGTACTGGCGGTGACGGTCAAAACCTGTTTAATGTCTCTACCGCATCCAGTTTTGTGATTGCTGCTGCCGGTGCAACCATTGCCAAGCATGGTAACCGTGGTGTGTCTTCTAAATCCGGTTCATCTGACTTGCTTGAAAAAGCAGGTATTAACCTGAACCTGAATATGCAGCAAACTGAACGCTGTATCCGTGAAATGGGCGTCGGTTTCTTATTTGCACCGAATCATCACAAAGCCATGAAATATGCGGTGGGTCCACGTCAAGAACTGGGTATTCGCAGTATTTTCAACTTGCTTGGCCCACTGACCAATCCGGCTGGAGTACAACGTTTTGTACTGGGTGTATTCTCGAACGAACTATGCCGCCCGATTGCCGAAGTCATGAAACAATTGGGTGCTGAACATGTAATGGTGGTTCATTCTAAAGATGGTTTGGATGAAATCAGCCTTGCATCTTCAACTTATGTCGCTGAACTCAAAGATGGTGAAATCACGGAATGGATGATTAATCCTGAAGATGTCGATATTGAATCACAGACTTTAACCGGTTTAATTGTGGAAGATTCAGCTGAAAGCCTGGCTTTAATTAAAGATGCTTTGGGCAAGAAAAAATCGGCTAAAGGTGAAAAAGCGGCAAATATGATTGCACTCAATGCAGGTGCAGGGATCTACGTTTCTGGTCTAACCAATGACTATAAACAGGGTGTTGCTTTAGCCCATGATATTATTTATGGCGGACAAGCTTTAGAAAAAATGAGCGTTTTGTCTGAATTCACCAAAACCCTCAAAGAATACGAAGCTTAAGGCTATAAAGGAAATATTGTCATGTTAGATATCGCAAATACGATTTTAGGTAAAATTGTTGACCGCAAGCAGGTAGAGTTTGCTGCACGTTTAAAACAACATAGCTTAAAAGATGTTGAAGAACTGGCGCAGGCAGCGACACCTGTACGTGGTTTTGCTCAGTCTTTATTATCTAAACGTCCAGGCGTGATTGCTGAAATTAAGAAAGCATCACCGTCTAAAGGCGTGATTCGTGAAAATTTTAATCCTGCTGAAATTGCACAGCAATATGAGCAAGCGGGCGCAGCCTGTTTATCGGTATTGACTGATGTGGACTTCTTCCAAGGTGCTGACGAAAATATTGCGATTGCTCGTTCACATTGTGCCCTGCCTGCTTTGCGTAAGGATTTTCTGATTGATCCTTATGGTGTGATTGAAGCACGTGCCCTGCATGCGGACTGTATTCTTCTCATTGTGGCGTGTCTGTCCGACCAGCAACTGGAAGAAATGTCTAAAACCGCATTTGAACATAATCTGGATGTACTGGTTGAAGTGCATGATGAACAAGAGCTTGAACGTGCACTGAGACTTTCAGAACGTTGCTTGCTAGGCGTGAATAACCGTAATTTAAAAACCTTTGATGTCGATTTAAATACATCTCTGCGTTTGAAAAAATTGCTTGAGCCTTCACGTTTACTGGTGACTGAAAGTGGTATTGCTACACCAAATGATGTCCACATGATGCAAGAACATGATATTCATGCCTTCCTTGTGGGTGAAAGTTTTATGAAACAGCCTCGTCCAGATCATGCATTCACCGCATTATTTGGTCAGCCTGAACCTGTTTGATGAATAATTAAGATTATGAGTAAACATGATTCTTCGCTTTCGAAAGATCAGTACAACTTGCTGAAATCTTTTAAAAAGCAAATGACCAATCCGCATTCAACTGCTATTGCCAAACAACCTGAGCCTAAAGCTCAGGCCCAGCAAGAACCGGAAGATGATTTCGATTTGTTCCAAAAGTCGATGCAGGGTGTCAAAAAAATGGACACCAGCAATATTGCGCCGGTTGAAAAGAACAAAAAGAAAAAGATGGATGCCCAAACATTAGCCAAACGTGCTTCAGCCACTGGCCCAATGCAAATAGACAATGCAGAGCTTTCTGATACTCAAGCCATGCTGAATCCTGTTGCCAGCCAAGCCACATTAAGTTATCGCATTGCAACTTTACAGCACAAAGTTTTTGAAGATTTAAAAGCCGGCAATTTGCGCTGGTTTGAGGCAGTGGATCTACATGGTTGTACGGTTGAAGATGCGCGAGCTGCAGTATTACAGATCATTCAAATGGCAAAAGATGAAAATCAAAATGTCATTAAAATTGTGCATGGTAAAGGCCCTGAAGCCATTTTAAAAACCTATGTGAATGGCTGGCTTCGTCAACACCGTGATGTTTTAGCGTTTGTCAGTGCGCCTGAAAAGCAAGGTGGCACGGGTGCCGTTTTAGTCTTGCTAAAACGCAGCGAAAAAAACCCTAAATTTAAACAGTAATCGGAATTTTTCCCCAAAACAGGGCATTATAGCGGTTTTCTGCTACAATGCCGTCCTTGTTCGATATCAGTGTAAGTGAACACGTCTTATGTCTATGCAGCAATCCTACGCCAACATTTTAACCGCCGTTGGTGAAGATCTTAATCGTCCTGGTCTTAAAGATACGCCAATGCGTGCTGCTAAAGCTTTTTCGTATTTAACGTCTGGATATAGCAAAACTTTGGAAGAAGTGACCAATAGTGCGGTCTTCCCTTCTGACAACCGTGAAATGGTTTTAGTGAAAAACATTGAATTCTATTCTTTATGTGAACATCATTTATTGCCTTTTTATGGTCGCGTGCATATTGCTTATTTACCTGAAGGTAACGTTTTAGGTTTATCTAAATTTGCCCGCATTACTGAAATGTTTGCGCGTCGTTTGCAAATTCAGGAAAACCTGACTCAACAAATTGCTGAAGCTGTAGCTGAAGTCACTAAAGCACGTGGTGTTGCTGTTATGATTGATTCTGCACATATGTGCATGATGATGCGTGGTGTAGGCAAACAGGAATCAACCACCCGTACGGTTTCTTTTGTCGGTGATTTTAAAACCAATAAAGATGAACGTCGTGAATTCTTGACTGCTTTACCTGAAAGTCTCTAAGCTTTTCAGCCTTCAAAAAGTCCCCGCTTGTTCGGGGCTTTTTTATTGATGCTTTAATATTTTTCGTTTACGCAACTTTTAACTTTAAGGATAAGTCATGTCATCTATTTGCTTAGCAGGTCACGGTTTGACTCAAAGTGAGGCAACGATTGATTATCCTCGTCCTGATCGTCTGGTTGCAGGCAACCCTAAACGTATAACTCAAAGTTTATATGAGCATCCCAATATGAACTGTGGCATCTGGACCTGTGAAGTGGGAGCATGGAATATTCAATTTGCTGCCAACAAACAGGAATTCTTTCAGGTGATTGAAGGTCTGGTACGTTTACATGATGTCAAAACACAAAGTTTTGTCGAAGTTAAAGCAGGTGAAGCTGGCATTATCCCACCGGGCTTTACTGGTAAATTTGAAGTTGTTGAAGCGGTTAAAAAATATTTTGTCGTGGTTGAAGCCTAAAACCTGTATATACAGGTTTTCTTTTTTCTTCGTGCTTTTATATGGGATAAAACCCAAAGCTCATCCCTACATATCTAGCACAAAAACAAAAAAATCCAAGACTGGATTAATCAGTCCAATATCTAGCGCTTTGTTAGCTCTGCACAGGCGCTGGTGTATTAGCCACCTGTAACTTTGTTTTGAGCCAAATAGACACGGTTTCGGCCACTATTCTTGGCTGCGTACAGTGCAGTATCTGCAGCATCCAGAAAACGCTGATAATCAGGATGGCCATCATAAAGTGAGCAGCCGATACTGACGGTAAAATTAAAGCTGCTCCCTGGTCGGCTGCCAATCGGGGTTTCCTGAATCCGGCTACGGATCTGTTCTGCAATTTCTTGCGCCCGAACTAAATCGCTATCGACCAGCAATAATAAAAACTCTTCCCCGCCAACACGGAATGCATAATCACTCCCCTTAATGGAATCAAGCAATACTTCACCAATAAACTGTAAAGCCAAATCACCCGCTGCATGTCCGTATTTGTCATTAATCCGTTTAAAGTGATCTGCATCTATGGCGAGCAAAGACAACGGCGCATCATTTTTACGTGAAAAATCAATTTCACGCGTAACAATGGTACTCAAATAACGTCGGTTGAGCAGTTGGGTGAGGGAATCACTGCCCGAGTCGATATAGTCTGCCACCTGAAAAAGTTGATCGACCAGATGCTGAATCTCTCTATTTTTTTCACGAATATCCTGAATCAACTGGATGGCTTTATCTTTTTCGGCAGCATTTAAAACTTGCTGAATCAGCGGATCAATCTGGTAAATACGCTCAACAATGGCCGCGACCTGCTCAGACCCAGTAAATGCATAAGCGGCTTTATGGATAAACCATAAGCCAAATTCAGATTTTGACAGTAACTGATGAGTAAATTTCGGCTCGTGCGAAAATACCTTAAACATCAGCTCATTTTCCCAGTTTAATAATGAGCTGCGCTGCCTGTCCTTTTGCGCAGCCACATCCTGCATGGCGGAAAACAAACGATAAGTATGTTTTATATCATTATTCTTTTCCAAATTGACTTCATAGGAGCGGCACATAATTTCTGAAGCAAAGCCTAATATCTGTACGATATAAGAGGCCATACGCAAACTATTTTTTTGCTCCTGTTCGGCCTGAAGTAAAAAGACTTTCTTTTCAATCTCACCGACACCCCGCATAATTAGCCAGGATGGAATGCCGATACGTGCATGGACTTTACCTACCATTAATTGCTTTTGCACAATCTGTTCGAAGTTCTGCTGGAACGGCACCTGAAAACAATCCATTAACCACTGGTTAAGCGTAGTTTTTAAGCGGTTCTGAACAATATCATCCGATAAAAAATATGAGGCTTCCTTTTCCTGCATGATATTTTTATAAAATTCATAAACCAGTGTTTGGGAATGCGCTTGAATAAACTGAAAAGTGTCATTCAAATCAATTGTTGAAAATTCCTGACAAACCGACTTCCATTGCGCAGCAAGCATGGCAATACTTTCAGTATTCATACAATTTATTCCAGCAGCTTTAAAATATAAGGGAGATAATTACGTTATTAATATAACAAATTATTAAAAAAACAACCTTATGAACTATTCGGTGTTTTTTATAAAAAATGAGAAAAATTAAATTTATTCCTAGGGAGCCTTAAAAAAACCGTACATATCCTAGAGTGGTTTTCATCCAGTCTTTATGGTCTTGTTGCTGGTATTGCCAATCTAAGCGAATTGCATTTTGAGGATTCAATACATATTGTAGATGCGTATTTAGCCGCAATTGCCATTGCTGTGAGTCTTGCCAATACGGGAATTCCACTTGAATTAAAGAATTAACTTTATCTGACCAAAGATTCTGACAGCCGATGGTTGGTCCCATCCCAACGCGCCAGCCATCATCCAATGCCTTACCTGCTTGAATATGATTTTGCAACTGTGCATAACACAAATGCTCCCGTGCTTGATCGGCATAACTATAGCCCATCTGGACTTTTAAATTGGCGACGCCGTGCTGTTCACGTTCACTAAATTGACCATCCGTATTCAAAGCTTCCTGTTTCCAGCCGAGATTAAAGCCCCAAGACAACGGTATATTAAATGGATTCATCGGGTTATAGGAATTGACCGTCATCAGATCAAGTTGCTCCAATTTCAGTTCATCTTCACGGTACTGTATTACCCCATTGAGAAATAAAAGCTGGGTACCGGTACGTAGGCCAGCTTGTGGATCAATCAAATCATGATAAGCCTGACGATGTCCAAGCTCGATAAATTTTTCACCCTGCACCTCACCCACATTTACTGAAAAAAGACGTGCATTATGGCTCTGGGTCGGATCCGTTTTTGGACGCTCGGGCGGTTTACGCTGCTTTTCTGTATCGAGCTGACTTCTTAAACTCAATAATTGACGGAAACGAGGCTGGGCAAAAGACTCAATAATTTTTTTTCTGAGAAAATCCAGATACAAATGATCATAGGCCATTTCCAGAATTTTAGCCTGATCCTGCACCGGAAATTTTTGTAGCATTAAAGGCATTATATCTGTATTTGCATATGCCAGCTGATGCGCCATTTTTGCCAGCGTTTTACCATGCTGTCTAGTCTGAGCCAATAATTGGGTTTCCAGAGCAGGCCGATAAATCTTATCCTTGATTAATCCCTGCTGCTCAACGATTTTCAAAGTTTCTATAGGAATAGCAGCAGAGTTAAACTGTGCCTGCAGATTCAGCTCGGGACGTGCCAGATCAAAAAGCCCGAGCAAGCGGTAAGCACAGTTATCGTTAATAAAATAATAAGGGAAACTGACCTTCTGCATTTCCCACAGATGCTGAACCAGAAACTGCGTTTCTTCCGGGTCTAAATTCAGCTCATACTCCCATAAATCACGGCTTTCAAAGTCGCCATATTCCTTGACTTTACGGTAATAAGGCATCAGGGAATATTCACCGGGGTATTGTCCGGTCAAGCCTTTCCAGGCAAAAGACCAGTTGTCGTTACTGTTTACTGTAGCTGCATAGTTCACCGCATAGGAAATCAGGTTTAACTGCTGCTGATCTTTCGGATCCAGACGCAATAAAGTATGACCAAACATCGAACTGGGATTACCCATGAAATCTGTGGCATAAATCAGGGTGGCTTTATAAGGTTTGACCTGACTGATCCATTGGTCAAATTCGGGGCAACTCACTGCCGGTAATTGCTGTTCAGCCAGGTTCAATTGCTGCATCAGCCAGTGACTTCGTGCCGGAAATTTACAGCGTATAGATTGATTCGGTTCTGCGGCTATGAATAAGGCCTGTATATTCTGCTGCATTTCCTTTTTAAGGTCGGTTGATCCCTGTTTGTCCAGAAAATAGCCTGCATAGTGAACCTCACTTTTACCCTGGGCATTCGCATACATGAGTCGTTGCCAAGTACGGGTCTGATCCAGATGTTTCGTTTCAGCCCGATCTAAATAAGTTTGGATTTCCGGGTTTATTTCGGCCGCGTGACTTAAATGAATCAAGCTCAGCCCCAACAGTAAAAAAGCATATTTCATTCAGTAATCTTATTCTCTTCAATTCTTATATTCATAAGAAAACCCTGCCAAGGTGACAGGGTTTTCAGACAGCGGATTAGACGTAGGCTTTTAACACCTCATCCTTCGCCATGACGGTTTGTAAAGAAGTTAATACTTGAAGAGTGTTCTGATTTTTATCGGAATAAATTTCAGAGAAATTTTGCTTGGATACCGCAAAGAAACGTGCTTTATCTTCAGCTTTAATATTGAGTAATTCAGCCAGTACATTCAGGCTTTCACCCTCACCTACCGACATGTCACGTGCGAGAGTCTCGGCATTTTCGTTGGTGAAAGTGACCACCTGAGCGGTGACTCTTCCGCCTTGACTACATCCTAAAGTACCGAAAGTAATTCCGATCCATTGGTTAGTAAAAAGAACGTTGGTTGTTCCTGCCAGAAGTTTAGGAATGATGCCGGACTGACCCGCCCATACCTGACTACCAATACCACAACCGACATCGTTATCGGCCATAGCCATACTTGAACCTGTGACCAATACAGCGGCCAGCATTATTTTTTTCAACATGCTTATTCTCCAATTATTCTCATGCAGTCTTTGTTATTACTCTAGTCATGTAATTTAAATTACATAATTAGCAGATTAGCTTGAAGTCAAGTATGGTGCAATGGAAAAAATGTATGCTTTAGCTAAAGATTAACCGCTACTGTTTTAATGATTTTTAAGGGTCCAGCACCCTTCGGAATGACGTTCGCCTAAAATTCTCATCACCAGTACCAGACTGAGCAATAACAGTAAATACCAAGAACCAAGCTTGCCCCACCCCACCATATGCCAGGCATCAACTTGGCTAGGATATAACCAGATTTTATAAAAGGTACTAATATTTTCTGCAATCCAGATAATGAACGCCAAAATCATCAGCACCGGTAACATCGGGAGTTTTATTTGATGCTGTTGTAACTGAAAGCGAATTTTGGTTTTCCAGAAAATAAGCACGCTCCAAGCAAAGAGCAGCAAGCGAATGTCTGGAACAAAAAATTTGCTCATAAAATTAATATACGAGAGTACTGCCAAAGCCATCATATTAGGAAAATCAGGAAGCTTCTCGAATGACACTTGATACAGTCTTAATGAGCGGGCAAAAAAACTACCCACTGCTGAATACATAAATCCAGCAAATAATGGTACGGTCAAAATTTTGAATATTGCAGGTTGGGGATACTGCCATGAAGCAATTTGCGGATGAGTCAGGAAAATTTCCATGACCATCGCCATAATATGAAACAAGGCAATGACTTTGGCTTCTGGCCATGATTCTAGCTTTAAATACAGCAAGCAAACTTGAATAATGAGGGCATAAAACAACAAATAATCGTAACGAAAAAAGCCATAAAATTCTTGGCTTCCCATAAATGCTGTAAATACAAAAGCAACCAGCAGTAAAATCCCAAATAAGGCAGCCGAAGCTGCCTTAAATGAGAATTCAAAACATGATTTAAAAAGACTGATCAAGGTTAAATCCTAAAAATGAGTTTACTCATATTTACTTAAAGATATTTGGCGCTATATTCATGCACAGTATCAATAAATACTTTAGGATTTGCAGGATCGACCCATTGGGTAATACCATGACCTAAGTTGGCGATATAACCGGTTTTTTCACCACCCGCATAAGCATCATCTAGCATGGCTTTGGTGGCTTTTTCAATGGATGCCGGTGTGCCATACAAGGTGGCTGGATCCAGGTTTCCTTGCAAAGCAGCACGACCATTAACAGTTTGGCGTGCCACATTCAACGGCGTAGTCCAGTCCAGACCTAATGCATCTGCACCCGTGGCCAGCATAGGCTCGATCCACTGACCGCCACCTTTGGTAAATAAAATCACCGGTACTTTACGACCTTCATTTTCACGTTTTAAACCTGCAACAATTTTCTGCATGTAGTTCAATGAAAATTCGATGTACTCACGATGTGCTAATGCTCCACCCCAACTGTCAAAAATCTGTATCGCTTGTGCACCAGCATCAATTTGCGCATTTAAATAATCAATGACAGCAATGGCCAGACGGTCAAGCAAGGCATGCAACACTTCAGGTTGGGCATACATCATATGTTTGGTATAACGGAAGTCTTTACTTGAACCCCCTTCAATCATATAGGTTGCAAGCGTCCAAGGACTACCGGAAAAACCAATCAATGGCACTTGGCCGCCTAATGCAGAGCGAATGGTGGTTACAGCATTCATCACATAATCTAGATCAGATTTGGCATTAAAGTTGGGTAGATTCGCCACATCCTGTTCAGTACGAATGGTTTTATGGAACTTCGGACCTTCACCCGCTTCAAAATACAGGCCTAACCCTAAAGCATCCGGCACAGTTAAAATATCTGAAAACAGAATGGCTGCGTCTAAGTCATAACGGCGCAAAGGTTGCAAAGTGACTTCACATGCAAAATCATTATTTTTGCACAAGGAAAGGAAATCACCCGCTTTGGCACGTGTTTCGCGATATTCAGGCAAATAACGCCCGGCTTGACGCATCATCCAAACTGGTGTGATATCTACTGGCTCACGCAATAAGGCACGTAGAAAACGATCGTTTTTTAGAGTCGTCATTACTTTCCCATCTCATTTTTAATCTTCGAACCATCATACCAAAAAGCCCGAAAATTTAGTAACTTCTCTCGCCTTTAAAAAGTAATCATGGGAAATGTAAAATAATTTTTACACAAAACAAATACTGCATCTCCTCATTTTTTCTGCAATACTTGTGTAGTTTTATCAAATTGTTAATGAATAATTTTTAAGGTTGAATTCCATGTTCGTTCGCACATTACTCGCCATGAGTTTAAGTTGCATTTTTGCGGGTACAGCGTTTGCCGCATCTACTGCTGAACAGCCTTTAAATCCCAAAAAGATTGCTGATACTGCGGTTCAAGACCCTATTGACCCTCTTGCAACTGAAGCAGCCTCAAGCGCTCAAAGCACTGAAACCCATATTACACAACAAGAACAGCAAGACTTGAATAAGGCTTCGAAAACCTTACAAGATCTTCAAAAATCTGAAGATGATACTGCTGCAATCGGTACTGCGCCTACGACAAAAACATCGAGTGTGACCACCAGTTCTAATGCTGCAGCCAAAGCATCATGGACATTAGATGGCCTGAACAGTGCCGAATGGTATGAAAATATTGGTAAAGGTCAGTTCCCGGTTTATGCCCGTGCCCATGTCATGTTAAATAATTCCCATGCTTCACCAGGTGCAATTGATGGCTCAAGTGGTAAAAACACCCTGAAAGCGATTGCGTCATTCCAGCAAATAAGTGGCATTAAACCAACAGGGACCTTAACTCAAGAAACCTGGAATGCCTTACTTGCCAAACAGGGTTCTAAACCTGCATTTATTGAATACACCATTACCGATGCTGACTTAAAAGGTCCTTATGCCGCATCTATTCCTCACGATTATGCGTTACAGGCAAAAATGAAAGGTCTGTATTACACTCGTGTAACTGAAATGTTGAGTGAAAAGTTCCACATGGATGAAGACTTTTTGAAAAAGTTAAATCCGAAAACAACTTTCAAGAAAGCGGGCGAGAAAATCATTGTCGCAAATATCCGTAACGAAGTCCCAGAAGATATTCATCTGATCGTTGCGCATAAAGGTGCCAAACAGCTGTACTTATTTAACAGCCGCAATCAAATGATTGGTTCATTCCCGGCGACCATTGGTAGTTCAGATACTCCTTCTCCGACCGGTACTTATAAAGTCACTGGCGTAGCACCAAATCCTTGGTATAGTTATTCACCAAGCAATTTTGTGCAAGGTAAGAATACTAAACCGCTTTCACTACCACCGGGTCCAAATGGTCCGGTTGGAAATATCTGGATTGGTTTAAGTAAAAAATCATTTGGTATTCACGGTACACCAAACCCATCTGCAATTTCTAAAACTGCATCGCATGGTTGTATCCGTTTAACCAACTGGGATGCGAATGACTTAGGTAAAAAAGTGAAATCTGGCGTAACTGTTAAATTCCTAGAATAATCAAAATATTGATTATTTCAAAGCCTGCATTTATGCGGGCTTTTTTTTACAAAAAATAAAATGCCATTTATCTTAAAACTGCTCATAATGTGATCTAATTTACATATTCTGAATATTAACAATAAAAAACAGCCGTTGCATAAATAGAATGATATGTCGCTTTTATACTATTTTTATCACTTTTATAGCTCGGTATTATCATTCAAATTTCAAATAATAAGGAGCATCAAAGATGAATGCTTTTTTGCATCATGCTGAAAATCGAGGTCATGTTAATGCCGGTTGGTTAGACACCAAGCATAGTTTTTCTTTTGGTAGCTGGTATGACCCCAAATACATGGGCGTCAGTGTACTTCGCGTCATTAATGATGACACCATCGCTGCTCATAATGGTTTTGGTACACACCCCCATGAAAATATGGAAATTTTAACCTGTGTACTTGATGGTACGATTTCGCATAAAGATAGCATGGGTAATGAACGTCATATTACTGCGGGTGAATGGCAGCTTATGAGCGCAGGTACAGGGGTTCAACATAGCGAAATGAACAATGGCGATACTCCGGTGCATATGTTGCAAATCTGGATTCACCCTGATGTACAAGATGCAGAACCCAATTATCAGCAAATTCAGTGTAATCCGCATGAGCAACCGAATCAGTGGCACTTAATTGCTGGACCGAGTGATAATGCGCTTATGCATATTCGTCAACAAGCTGAAGTAAAAACTGCGGTCTTGAAAAAAGATCATCGGCTTCCTGTTGAAGCGACACAGCAAGTCAATTATGTGCATGTCATTTCAGGGGCAATCCAGATTGAAGATCAAATTGTGAAAGTTGGCGATGCGCTACTTTTTGCAGAAAACAATGAAATTAAAGCTTTAGAAGATAGTCAATTTATCTGGTTTGATTTACCCAAGGCGAAAAATTAACGCTGTATATTGATAACTCCCTACTTGAGAGGACTATTGCCCAATAGTCATCTCGATTAGATTAAAAAAGGTGAATATCAAAAAAATGTATTTAACAGCTTATTCACTCTAATTATCTTTGTATCTTGTTGCATCCATATCTGCAAAAAATAAAAATTAAACCAATAACCATCATATTTTTACCTAAAAAAACTGCCTGTTAGAGGAATATAAATCTGGCCTATTTTGAAATAAAGAGATAGAACATAGCTTTAATCAGTAAGGCTATGATGGTGGATCTATTGCAAATGGTGAAATAAATCTATAAACCTTAAATTATTTTTTAATAATCAGAAGAGAAAATCTACATGGATCAGATTTTGAATGTTCAAACCACCCAGCAACAGGCTCTGCTTTTTTTATTAGATTTTTTAAAACAAAAGAATTACCACTTTACTACGATAACCCCTCTTTCCCATCAACGTATTTTGAACCGAAACAAGAACACAAAAAACAAAAATATGACTCTCCGCGATATATTCGGCTGGAATTTAGCATTCACAGAAACCTCTCTGGAATCCTCCCTTTTTACAATTCTAAAAGAAAATCAGCTTATCCGTTTCCACGATGGTCAGTGGTTCAGTCATGTACGAGTAGCTTCTTTAGGTGATGAATTATTTATTCATTCTGGTTTTCCCACCGTTGAACATGACGCGGTTTTTTTTGGACCAGATACTTATCGCTTTGTTTATCATTTAAAACAATATTTGGCGGACAAACCTCAGTCATTCAAACGAGGTTTAGAATTGTGCTGCGGTACTTCGGCGGCTGCCATTAGTATGGCCAAAAATTTTCCTGATTTTAATAAAATTACGGTGGCGGATCTTAATCCGAAAGCATTGTCATATAGCCAAATCAATGCAAGTTTTGCAGATTTAAATAACATCACCCCAGTCTACAGCAATTTATTTAAGAATCTTGAAGGACAGTTTGACCTTATTTTTGCCAATCCCCCTTATTTAATTGATGCAGATCAGCGGCAATATCGTCACGGTGGTAATGAGCTAGATGGCAATGAATTATCATTTAAAATATTGCAAGAAGGCATTGAGCGACTGAATCCACAAGGGTGTTTATTTTTATATACTGGGATAGCAATCCGGCCAGACAGTAACCCTTTTTTAGAACAGCTTGAAAAGTTGATGCTATCTAAATCAAACATAAACTGGTGTTATGAAGAAATTGATCCCGATGTTTTTGGCGAAGAATTAGAGCAGCCTGCTTATCAACATATAGAACGAATTGCTTTGGTTTTGGTTAAATTGGAATTGATGCATTAAGAATAGCTGTGTTATCCACATATTCAAAATTATCCTCAGAAAAAATAAATAATTTATTTAATTTTTTTCCATTAGTTTTGTCCGGTTCTTTTTTATTTATCGTGTCCATTTTTATATAGCTAATTTTATATAGCTAAAATTACAGACATTAAAAAAGCCCTTGTAATAACAAGGGCTTATTTAGATATTTGGCGGAAGCGGTGAGATTCGAACTCACGGAGGACTCACACCCTCGTCGGTTTTCAAGACCGGTGCATTAAACCGCTCTGCCACGCTTCCATGTGCGCCATAATACGGATCTTTTTAAAAGCTGACAAGTAAAAATTACAACTAAACCATTCAAATGAATATTGTTTCGCCAAATTAACTTAAAAAATCATAATTTGGCTGCTAATTCAGCACCCTCGCGGATTGCACGCTTTGCATCAAGCTCTGCCGCCAGTTTGGCACCGCCAATAATATGATAATTCGCCAAGGTAAATTCATCGTCATTAGGCATAATGTCTTTTACCGACTCTTGCCCTGCACACACCACAATGGTATCGACACGTAACAGTTGGTCATAGCCGTTAGTTTCAATCCATAAGCCTTCATTGGTAATGGATTTATATTGCACACCACGTAGCATCTTCACTGCATGCTTTTTCAATTGCGCACGATGTACCCAGCCTGAAGTCTTGCCTAAACCAATACCCAGCGGTGTCATTTTACGTTGCAATAAATAGATCTCGCGTACAGGTTGATCCACTTCAGCCGCTTTCATGCCACCTTCAGAAATATAGTTTGGATTTGGATCAATGCCCCACTCACGCTGCCAGTCTGCCAACGGTTGCGGCTGAGGCTGATGTTCCGGTTTTAATAAAAATTCCGACACGTCAAAACCAATCCCACCTGCACCAATTACTGCAACTCTATGACCAACTGGTGCGCCACGCAACACTTCTGCGTAAGACAAGACTTGAGGTGCCTCACTGCCCTCAATTTTTAAACTACGAGGTACAACACCTGTTGCAACGATGACTTCATCAAAGCCTTCACGTTCAAGCTGTTCACGGTTCACTTTGGTATTTAATCGAAGCTCTACCCCTGTTTTTTTAATTTGAACTTTAAAATAACGAATGGTTTCGTGAAATTCTTCTTTACCCGGTACCACTTTAGCTAAATTAAATTGCCCACCTACATCTGTTGCAGCTTCAAACAAGGTAACTTTATGACCGCGACTTGCCGCTACTGTTGCAGCAGACATTCCTGCCACACCACCACCGATAACAGCGATCTTTTTAGGTTTTTTGGTTTTTAAATAAACCAGTTCAGTTTCATATGCAGCACGCGGATTCACCAAGCAGGTTGCCCGTTTATTTTTAAAAGTATGATCTAAACAGGCCTGGTTACAGGCAATACAGGTATTAATTTCATCAACACGATTGGTCGCTGTTTTATTGACCCAGAAAGCATCTGCCAAGAGGGGGCGTGCCATCTGCACCATATCTGCTTTTCCAGCCGCTAAAATAGCTTCGGCAGTTTCAGGCATGTTAATACGGTTGGATGCAATCACTGGAATAGCAACATGCTTTTTCACTTCTGCCGTGTAGTCTGCAAATGCAGCACGCGGTACTGACGTCACAATGGTGGGAATACGTGCCTCATGCCAGCCGATACCGGTATTCAGCAAGGTTACCCCTGCTTTTTCCAGAGCTTGGGCAACCGCAATCACTTCCTGCATGGTATTGCCGTCATGCACCAGATCCAGCATGGACAAACGGAAACAGATAATAAAGTTTTCACCAATTTTTTCACGTATGGCTTTGACAATTTCCACTGCAAAACGCATGCGGTTTTCAATGTCACCGCCCCAACGGTCATCTCGCATATTGACATGACGACTTAAAAACTGATTCAGCAAATACCCTTCAGAACCCATGATTTCTACACCGTCATAGCCGGCTTTTTTAGCAATGCTGGCAGTATGAGCATAATCCTCAATAGTATCCAGAATCTGCTTTTCACTCATTTGACGCGGTTTAAATGGTGAAATCGGTGACTTGATTGGGCTGGCAGAAACTACAAAAGGCTGGTAACCATAACGGCCGGAATGCAGAATTTGCATCAAAATTTTTGCACCATGCTTATGTACTGCATGGGTCACTAAACGATGCGGTGCCACATCACCCAAGTTGTTCATGGTTCCACCAGCCGGCAGTAACCAGCCTTGACGGTTCGGTGAAATTCCTCCAGTGATAATCAGCCCCACACCGCCTTTTGCACGTTCGCCAAAATATGCCGCCAATTTTGGATAGTTATAAAATCGGTCTTCCAGACCTGTATGCATAGAACCCATCACGACACGGTTTTTTATGGTCGTAAAGCCCAAATGTAGCGGTTTTAAAATATTTGCATAGCGAGTTGTCATGATGAATCCTTAATTTATTGGCTTTGCAACTTGTTGCATACTACTTTACCTATTTTTATTTATTTGTTTATGACATCTTTTCAACATTGTCTGACGAAACAGTCAATTTTCGATAAAAAAGGTGCAGTTGTCAGGTTGCACCAGAGATAGAACTCATCATTATTTTTTATTTTAATTACAATCTTTTAATGACCAGGCTTTAACTCCAACCTTTTAATTTGGAGGTATGGCCAATCCCGACATTAAAACTATTGGTGGGATCCAACTTTTGATAATGATTTTTGAGTGCAGGCTTGGCCACATATAAATGTCCGACATTATGCTCGGCAGGATATTCGGCTCCACGTTGATCCAGTAAATGCCACATTTGATGTTCAATCGCTAAAGGATCAACACCTTTTTTCACAATATAGTCTTGATGGAACACATGACATAAAAAATGACCATAATAAAGTTTATGGATGATCAGCTCATCCATTTCCTTAGGCAAAGTTTCGATCCATTCACGGTCGTTACGGCGTAAAGCAATATCCAAGGCGACAATATCCTCCACTTCACTACGATGGGTATCGCGATAACGAATGGCTGCGCCTGCAACGGCAAAACGATGTAAAAAGGCTTTACGGCCTTCCTCTTCATTACAGAGGAAATAATTTCCAGTGGTGTGAGATAAAAAATACTGTTTTAAACATTGCTGAACCTGTGCTACATCCTGATTTTCGATGCGCAACACCAAATGATGCTCATACAAATCACGAAATTCATTCATGCGTTTCGGCAAATGCGACGGCAAAAATTTGCTCACCATTTGCAAGACTTTATCTGACAGCCCTTTCATGCCGATTTTTTCCAAGTATCCATCGACTTTATCTTTCATGGCAAAAGCAGCCGGTACTTTGGCAGTCCCGAATTTCTCGATAAACATGAAAGTATCTTTACCATATTCGGCACCAATATCATAAGCGATCCGGTGAATATACTCTCCTGCAATCGGCAGGCGTGGTAAATCGGTAAGTAGAAAACGGCGAATTGCGGTTAGATCCTCTTGGGTATTGGTGCCGACATAAAACACCTGACTGGGAATTTTTTCAAAAGTGTCCAGACGTACCGCAAAAACACAAACTTTTCCTGCTGAACCGGATACTTCATACAAACGTGATGGATCTGCATTAAATCGTGCTGGGGTATTTTCATCGACCTGAGTGACATCATGTGCATAATGCTGATCTGAGGCACAACAATTGGAATCATCTTGAATGTCATTCATCTGATATTGCTGATTTTCTAATCTTGATAAAACTTCTTCGGGTGTTGAACCTAAATTGATTCCCAAATGATTGACCAATTCGAGCTGTCCAGAATCATTTACGCGTGCATATAGTGCCAGTTCCGTATAGGCAGGACCACGACGAACCAATGCTCCACCCGAATTATTACAGACTCCGCCTAAAACTGATGCGCCAATACAGGATGAACCAATGACAGAATGTGGTTCACGATTAAACGGTGACAGCTGCTTTTCTAATGTATCTAATGTTGCCCCAGGTAGACAAACCACTTGTTTCCCGTCATTAATGACTTGAATGCCAACTAAGCGCCGGGTGTTGATGAGAATTACAGGACGATCATAATCATTGCCAAAAGGCGTTGAACCTCCAGTGAGTCCAGTATTGGCTGCCTGCATAATCACGATACAGTCTGCATTCACCGCAGCCTGCAACAATTGCCACTGTTCCAGCAATGAACCCGGTATGACCACGGCCAAGACTTGGCCGGAACCGTAACGACGACCTTGACGATATAAACGAGTGTCATTGTCACCGGTCAATACATGTTGCCTACCGACAATATTGATGAGGTTTTGAATGGTTTGCTGTGTATCTGATTGGGATTGCATATTCCATATCCTGTTTACGAATCCTTATTCAACATCAATTAACAAGGCATTCATTACGACGGAGTCTTTTCAATATTATTTATACTTCTGGATAAACCTTCGGTTCGACCTACTTTTCTTTCGGGAAAAGTAGGCAAAACCATTGTCATCCGCAAAACTCGGCAAAGACCACCTTTTCAATACATTCTTCGCAGAAACATTATTTTTAATAATGTAGTCCTGCCTCAAACAATTGCAGATGACACTTTCGTGTATCAAACTTAGCGATTAAGTTTATATTCCATATTCATTCAGAATATAAATCACCCAACCAACTCTCGATCCAGTTTCACCAAACAATCCGAAGTAATATCTGCAATGGTCTTCGCACCGGTTAAAGTCATCGCTACACGCATTTCTTTGTCGATTAAATCCAGTAGATTAGAAACACCGGCTCCGCCTGCTGCACCTAAAGCATAAATAAAGGCACGACCGAGCATGCAAGTATCTGCACCCAAAGCCAGCATACGCACCACATCTAAACCATTACGGATACCGGAATCGGCCAAAATTTTAATCTCGCCTTTGACTGCATCGGCAATCGGCGGTAGAGCACGTGCACTGGATAAAACACCATCGAGCTGACGTCCCCCATGATTCGACACCACAATCCCATCGGCACCAAAACGTACCGCATCCTTGGCATCTTCTGGGTCCAGAACACCCTTGATGACCATAGGGCCATCCCAATACTCCCGAATCCATTCCAGGTCTTTCCAGGAAATAGACGGATCAAAATTATTGCCTAACCAGCCTATATAATCTTCAAGTCCTGTCGGTTTGCCCAAGTATTTTGAAATATTGCCCAAGTCATGCGGACGGCCATGCAATCCCACATCCCATGCCCATTGTGGATGCAATACCGATTGTAAATAACGGCGCATGGCGGCATTGGCGCCACTCATTCCGGAATGGGCATCGCGGTAGCGCGCGCCTGGAACGGGCATATCTACCGTAAAGATTAAAGTTGAGCAACCCGCCGCTTTGGCACGCTCTAAGGCATTTTTCATAAAACCGCGGTCACGTAGCACATACAGCTGAAACCACATTGGGCGCTGGATGGCTGGTGCCACTTCTTCAATCGGACAAACTGAAACTGTCGATAAAGTAAAAGGAATTCCTTTTTTATCTGCTGCGACCGCCGCCTGCACTTCGCCGCGACGTGCGTACATCCCGGTCAATCCGACCGGCGATAAAGCGACAGGCATCGACAAGGTTTCATTAAACAATCTGGTTTCCAGACTTAAAGAAGACATATCGTTCAGAACACGCTGCCTTAAGGCAATTTTGGATAAGTCTTCTACATTACGCTTGAGTGTATATTCCGCATATGCACCCCCATCAATATAATGAAACAAGAAGGGTGGCAAGCGACGCCTAGCGGCTTCACGGTAATCATTAGCAGAAGAAATAATCATGGTTAAATCCTATTTAATCGACTCGCACGCTGACGACGGGCATCTTCCTCATCAATCGAGCGTACTTGTTGAATAACAAACTCAATATGTCCACATACTGCCTGTCTGGCAGCTTCTGGATCTCGACGTTCAATCGCATCTATCACTTGTTGATGCTGTAAATGCAACTGATCAAAACGATGGGGTTCGGAATACACTTTTCGGCGCCCCAGCACCACGTTGAATTGCAACAAATCAAATAAGCCACGCATCATCTGGATCAGCACCAAATTATGCGAAGCTTCGGCAATGGCAAGATGAAATCTGGCATCGGCCTGTGCTGCCTGATCATCATCACCGATGGCTTGAAAATGGCTAATTTGTGCATAGCAATCACGAATATTTTGCAGGTCTTCTGGTGTTGCACGCTCTGCGGCATACCACGCTGTCCCGCCTTCCAAAATAGTTCGTGCTTCTTGCACATCAAAGCGGTAAGCAGGATCTTGATCAATTAAATCACTTAAAGGCTGCACAATCTGATGTTGTGACCAATTGGTCGGCAATTGCTGCAAAAAAGTGCCTGCTCCCACTTTACTCAGCAACATTCCGCGACTGGTCAGTTGCTGAATAGCTTCGCGTAAAGAGGAACGAGATACACCCAGTTGTTCACATAATCTTCGTTCAGCAGGCAAACGGTCTCCAACTTTCATATTGTTTTGCTCAATCAATATGCGCAGGCTTTGTACTACTTTGTCGGAAACTTTCATTTGCTGACCTCAATTGCGTGTTATGGAATCATCCACGGGAATACATAAGCTTGTAAGCTAATAATAATACCCATCATGATGGTAAAGACGATACTGTGTTTAACCGTAAAACGGAACAGATCAGATTCTTTACCTACCAGTCCTACCGCGGCACAGGCAATCGCAATGGATTGCGGTGAAATCATTTTTCCGGTGACTCCACCACTGGTATTGGCGGCGACCAGCAGCACTTCCGGCACCCCAATCTGTTGTGCTGTAGTTGCTTGTAATGCTGCAAATAACGCATTCGCCGAAGTATCGGAACCGGTTAGAAATACCCCGATCCAGCCCAAGAATGGCGAGAAGAAAGTAAAGGCTTTGCCGCTATGAGCCAGTGCCAATGCCAGCGTTGCCGACATACCCGAATAATTGGCAATGAAAGCAAAGGCCAAGACCATACCAATGGAATAAATGGGAGTTTTTAATTCATTCAGGGTTTCGCCAAAAGTCACCACTGCTTCTTTTGGCTTCATTTTCAGGAAAATAATGGTAATAAGCGCGGCAATAAAAATGGCTGTTCCCGTCGCAGAGAGCCAGTCAAATTTAAAAATGGCATCGTAATCTTTAACTTGTGGAACCACGGGCGGCATTTTCTGCACCAGTTGATGCAAATACGGCACCTTGATTGAAAAAACCCAATCATGTAAGGCACCGTCTTTGGTGAATAGATCCTTAAAGGGTTTGATGCTCCAAATGGTCACCATCACGGTTAAAATCATGAATGGAGACCACGCTTTGGCAATCTGTGCAAGTGTGTATTTTTTTTGCTGATCGGCTTGTAAGCTCTCATCCACATTGCCATCTGCATTGCTAAAACGGAAGATGTGTTTAGGTTTCCAGAATTTAAGTAAAATCGTCAAGGTCACTAAAGATGCAATGGCTGCAGTAATATCCGGAAGTTCCGGACCAACAAAGTTAGACGTTAAATATTGTGCAATCGCAAAAGAACCACCACCCACAATCACAGCGGGCCAGGTTTCCTTAATACCGCGCCAACCATCCATAATCCCCATAATCCAGAACAACACGATTGGCACCATGAACGGTAACTGACGACCCACCATCTGGCTGATTTCCATGGTATCCACGCCAGACACCTGCCCTGCGACAATAATCGGAATTCCCATTGCACCAAAGGCAACAGGTGCAGTATTTACAATTAAACATAGACCCGCTGCATATAACGGTTTAAAGCCCAAGCCGACCAGCAAGGCCGCAGTAATTGCGACCGGTGCACCAAAGCCTGCCGCACCTTCCAGGAAGGTACCAAAAGCAAAACCTACGAGCAGCATTTGTAAACGCTGATCTTCAGTAATGGATAAAATGGAAGAACGGATAATATTAAATTGTCCGGTTTTTACTGAAATTTTATATAAAAACACTGCCCCAATAATGATCCAGGCAATCGGCCACAAGCCGTAGAAAAAACCATAAATCATGGAGGCAAAAGCCATTGCAACAGGCATCTGATAAGCAAAAAGAGAAACCAACAGTGCTAGAACAACCGTAATGGTTCCCGCCACGCTACCTTTTAACCGGAAAATCGCCAATGCGAGGAAGAAAAAGATAATGGGAATAAGGGCAATCGCGCTGGAAATCCAGATATTGCCCATAGGATCGTAAATCTGTTGCCAAGATTGAAGCATTGTCTTCTCCTTGAAATGCTCACGGCTCTATTAGAATTGGTCTGATTAGTTAAAAGATTAACCTATAATTGGTATGACCAATATTGAGTTAAACAAAAAAATAATTCATATTTCGGTAAATATACTAGTTTTTGTTTAATTAAAGATCAATAGTGGTCTGATTAAAATAATATTGGTCTGACCAATATTATTTAAATTTAAATAATAATTTGCTTTTTTAAAACACTCCTAAAATTACTCAAAAGAATTACTACCTTTGTTTTTATTTAAGTTTTTTGAATAAAGTTTTAATCTTTTTATATTTATGCAACTTTAGTCTAATCCTCTAATTTTCCGCTTCTTACTGTATACTTTTAATACTCAAAATAATCTGTCCCGCCTTTTCATTAAAATTTTCAACTTGGTATGCATTCAGTCAATTCATTAACGGAGAAATCGGCCAGTAATTTATTTTAACGGTTTGAAAGGGGTTGCAATTGAGTAAAGTAAAGTCTGGCTTAACCAAGCTTTTTATCTTTCTGCTCTATCCACCCCCTATTGGGTTGCTAAGCTCAAACGATTTACTTCATTCATTTATGGTTTAATTTATTTAAGTTAATTTACTTTCTGTGGCCTTAAATCACCTGTTGATGATTTTTCACTATACTATCCGCTTAAAAAGTACAGATATTTTTTTTGATTGCTTATTTTTACGAAAAAAATTTCACCTAAAAGTGCTACAATTGAGGCAACTATAGATTCTCCTCGGCTACCAATTATCGTGGTGCCTATTTCATATCGTTAGGACTTACAATGACTGACAATGCAACTATCTTGCAGAATGTACCAGTAGGCAAAAAAGTCGGGATTGCCTTCTCTGGTGGCCTTGATACCTCAGCTGCTTTATTGTGGATGAAACAAAAAGGTGCTGAACCTTATGCTTATACAGCAAATTTGGGTCAGCCAGATGAAGAAGACTACGATGCGATTCCTAAAAAAGCTGAAGCTTATGGCGCAGTAAAAGCTCGTTTGGTTGACTGCCGTTTACAGCTTGCACTTGAAGGTATTGCTGCAATTCAGTGTGGCGCTTTCCACATTAGCACTGGCGGCGTTCCTTATTTCAATACGACCCCCTTGGGCCGTGCAGTAACAGGTACTATGCTTGTTACCGCAATGAAAGAAGACGACGTAAACATCTGGGGTGATGGTTCAACTTATAAGGGTAACGACATTGAACGTTTCTACCGTTATGGTTTGCTCACCAACCCAAACCTTAAAATCTATAAACCTTGGTTAGACCAAACGTTTATTGATGAGTTGGGTGGCCGTGCAGAAATGTCACAGTTCCTGATTGATAACGGTTTTGACTACAAAATGTCAAAAGAAAAAGCCTATTCAACTGACTCAAACATGTTGGGTGCCACGCACGAAGCCAAAGATCTTGAATACCTCAATGCAGGTATCAAAATTGTTGACCCAATCATGGGCGTTGCGTTCTGGAAAGATGATGTTGAGGTTAAACCTGAACTTGTATCTGTGACTTTCGAAGAAGGTATGCCAGTTGCATTGAATGGCCAACGTTTTGACAATCCAGTTGACTTGATTCTTGAAGCGAACCGTATCGGTGGTCGTCATGGTCTAGGCATGTCGGACCAGATCGAAAACCGTATTATTGAAGCAAAATCTCGTGGGATCTATGAAGCACCGGGTATGGCTCTTCTTCATATCACTTATGAACGCCTTGTAACGGGTATTCATAACGAAGATACTATTGAACAATACCGTATCAACGGTTTACGTCTAGGTCGCCTGCTTTACCAAGGTCGTTGGTTCGATTCACAAGCATTAATGCTTCGTGAGACTTCTCAACGTTGGGTCGCTAAAGCAGTAACAGGTACAGTAACTTTAGAACTTCGTCGTGGTAATGACTTTACAATCATGAACACTGAATCTCCTAACCTCACTTATGAAGCAGAGCGTTTGACGATGGAGAAAGGTGATTCTATGTTTACGCCTATGGACCGTATTGGCCAGTTAACTATGCGTAACCTGGACATTACAGATACGCGTGCGAAACTCGGCCTCTATACCAACGCAGGCCTTCTTGCTGTGGGGACAGGTTCTGCAGTACCTCAATTAAAAGACAAAAACAAATAAGTTTGTTTGATGTTAAAAGACCGCCTATTTAGGCGGTTTTTTTATGCTTGAATTTTAAGCCTTTAAGCGATATTTGTCGTACGAATAGATTGATAATAAATTTGGTTTCTTCCAAGTTGTTTAGCCCGATATAAAGCTTGATCGGCAATCTTGAGTAATTCTTCTTTGCTAATCTCATTTTCCCCACGATAAACCGTAATCCCCAAACTAATCGTAATGTAGCTCGACACCAATGATTTAGCATGTGGGATTTCTAAACGCTCGATTGCCTTAAAAATATTCGATGCAACCGCATAGGCACCATGCGCATCTGTTTCAGGTAATAAAACCACAAATTCTTCACCGCCATAGCGCGCAACGAAATCCATATGCCGGATGGCATTTTTAATCGATTTGGCAATTGAAGAGATCACGTCATCACCTTTCTGATGACCATAAAAATCGTTATAGTTTTTAAAGAAATCAACATCAATAAACAAAATAGATAAAGAGGTATGGTCAAGACGAGTTTGCTGATAAAAAACTTCCATCATTTCATCGAAAGTACGGCGATTTGAAATTTTAGTCAGTTCATCGTGCTGACTAAGATGCAGTAATTCTGAATTATGAATGCGGTGAATTTTCTCACTAATTCTGGCACGCATTGAATATAAATAAATCATACGTTCACGTGCAAAGATCATATGACTAATGACATAACCCAGTACACAACTTCCAGTGAGAATGCGCCCCAATACCATCGCATCAAAATTAATATCCAGCCCTAAAAATAGAACAATTGTGAATATTGCTGCCGACACACCTGTCAACAACATATGAAACGGTTTTACTCCAGAAAGAATATAGCCAAGAATATAAATAATACACAATATAGCCATGGCCTGATGCTGAAGCACCACTGTTTCAACTGTCATAGTCAGCCATGACATGGAAACAATGGCCCAAAACTTGATTCCCATCGCTGCATGGGCAAAATATGGACGTATTTTAGGAAAATAAGCAAACCAAAATAGAATCAGCAAACACGCGCCACCATTCGCCAGTCCCAACAGGCATTGCACAAAATCATGGACAAAATATTGCTTGTCGATAATCCAGTAGTCACTTGGAATCATGACCACTACGAAAAGAAAATAGATTAAAACGCCACCCCAGAAATATTTTTCAATATGTTTACGCGCGCGTTCTAAATTTTTAGACCAAAATTCCTGTTCTAGTTTTTTTGGAAAAACTTGTCCTACACGGCGACTTTGCTGCGTAACCAGTTCTTCTACTTTTTCTTTATCGTACTGTAATTTAGCCAGATTATACTTGTATTCCATTTGCAAGCATTATGTAGTTCTTTTTTAGTTACTTAAAAATAACACAATTTTATGATTTATATTTAAATATATATCGCCTTTTGTCTTTAATTGTCGTTACCATTTTCACACTTTATGGATTATCATTTGTTTTATTTGTTCGATTAAAATGACCTTGAATACAATCACTCTTCTCCAGCCAGATGATTGGCATGCTCACCTTCGTGATGGTCTGGCTTTAAAACGTACGGTTCCAGATTTAGCCAGACAGTTTGCGCGCGCAATTTGTATGCCAAACACTGTTCCTCCTGTAAAAACAGTTGAAGAAGCTAATGCTTATCGTGAACGAATTTTGGCCCATGTCCCTGAAGGTATCTCATTTGATCCACGTATGGTGCTTTACTTTACGGACTACACCCAACCTAGCGAAGTTAAAAAGATTAAAGAATCTGAACATGTAAATGCCATCAAGCTCTACCCTGCTGGTGCAACCACAAATTCAGACAATGGCGTAAGCGATATTCGTAAAGTCTATGCTGTAATTGAACAACTTGAAGAGCATCAAGTTCCTTTACTGCTCCATGGTGAAGTCACTCACAACCATGTTGATATTTTTGATCGTGAAAAACGCTTCCTGGATGAAGTGCTTTCACCGCTACTAAAACAGTTCCCTAAGCTTAAACTTGTGCTTGAACACATTACTACCAGTGAAGCTGCGAATTTTGTACTTGAACAAGACCGCAATGTTGCGGCTACAATTACCCCTCAGCATTTATTGTTTAACCGTAATGATATGCTGGTTGGTGGTATAAAACCGCATTTCTATTGTTTGCCGATTTTAAAACGTCAAACCCATCAGCAAACTTTACTTGAAGTGGCGACCAGCTCGAATCCTAAATTTTTCTTGGGTACAGACAGTGCGCCACATTCAAAAAATGCCAAAGAAAATGCATGTGGCTGTGCAGGTTGTTATAGTGCACCAACCGCCATTGAATTATATGCTCAAGCTTTTGACCAAGTAGGTAAAATTGAGCGCCTGGAAGGTTTTGCCAGCCATTTTGGTGCTGACTTCTATGGTCTGCCGCGTAATACCAATACCATTACTTTGGTAAAAGAAGAGCAAGTTATTCCGACAAGTTTAGACTACTTGGATGGTGAAAAAATTATCCCACTATATGCGGGTAATACCATTCAATGGAGAAAAGTGTGACAGATGAAACCCAACCAATAATTGGTCAGCGTTTCCGTGGATTTTTACCTGTTGTTGTCGATGTCGAGACAGCAGGTTTTAACTCACAGACCGATGCCTTATTGGAAATTGCAGCAATCCCCATTATTTATAACGAAGAAGGTCAATTTGTGCCAGGTGAAGCCCATCATGCACATATTAATCCTTTTGAAGGGGCTAATTTAGACCGTCGTTCACTGGATTTTATTGGGGTTGATCCATTTAATCCGATGCGCATGGCGATGGCTGAAGATGAAAAAAGTGCCTTAAAACGTATTTTTAAATCTGTAAATGAAGTTCGTCGCCAGCAGAATTGTACCCATGCCGTTTTAGTCGGTCATAATGCGCATTTTGATTTGGGTTTTGTACAGGCAGCAATTGCGCGTACGGGAACTAAAAATCAAAATCCATTTCACAGTTTTTCTGTGTTCGATACCGTGACTTTAAGTGCAGTCATGTTTGGTCAAACCGTACTGGCAAAATCGTGTATTCATGCTGGAATTGAGTTCGATGGTAAGGAAGCACACTCTGCTTTATACGATACTCAAAAGACTGCTGAACTGTTTTGCTATATTTTGAACAAACTCGCACCTCACCTACTTGACACTCTGGTGGCGGATCAATAAGATACCGCCATCTTCTAAACGTCCCTATCGTCTAGAGGCCTAGGACATCGCCCTTTCACGGCGGTAACCGGGGTTCGAATCCCCGTAGGGACGCCATATATTATTTCTCCTCGCTTTAATTCAATTTCTTAAATGCACTCTATTCTATAGATTTCGCTATATTGCTAAACAATACTACCTATACTATTGATTAATTTACTTTCTATTAAAATATTTTATCGAAAATAATTCTCATTACTATTGATTAAGATTAATTATTTAATGATAATCACTCTCGTTTTCACTTTTAAAATCATTAGCTATGCGATTTAACCGCTCTTCTCTCAGTTTTGCTATCTTAATTGCGCTGAGTACTTCTATTCACGCTAATGATCTTTCACAAACTGCAACATCCGCATCAATTGATTCACCTATTCCTCTTATCCCCATTGTGATGCAGGCAGAAAAAACTGACGAAACAGGAACAACTGTCTATACAAAAGAAGATTTAGACAAAATACCGAATAGCTCAAAGAACATTAGCGATTTGTTAAAGGTCAATCCGAATGTGCAATTTGATAAAAGCTATAGAAGTGGAAAACAGCAAGGTGAATTATCCCCTGCTGAAATCAGTATTAATGGCAGCCTGCCTTATGAGAATAAATTTTTAATTAATGGATTAAGCATCAATAATAATATTAATCCAGCTGGAGGCTCTAACAACAACTCCAATATGGATTTGATGGGCAGTTCGCAAACTGTAGCAGTAAATACTGATTTAATTTGCAATTTAACCGTTTTAGATAGCAACATTAGCGCTGAATATGGTGAGTTTACTGGCGGCGTAGTTAGTGCTGACACATGTATGCCTAAAACTGCTATTGGCAAGATTCATGGTTCTTTGAGCTATGACTATACGTCCGATCACTGGTCTAGAATTAATTATATAAATGAAACCGAACAAGAAAAATTTGAAAATTCAACCGGTAAAGATTATCAGCGTTACTTTACCAAACAAGGTATAAGTGCAACTACATATGGCAATTTGACTGACAACTTAGGATTAAATGTCTTTGGCTCATATCGCCGCTCCGACATTCCCTTGCAAACCGAATTACTTGAGCCTTCTAAGTTCGATCAACAACGTGAATCAAGCAATGCAGGTTTTGAAGCATTCTATACCCCTAACGATCAAACCAGCCTAAAATTTGGTACACAATTTTTTGAATCAGAAGGATTATATTTCCAATCCAATTCATTAGATTCTGATTCTATTCACACTTCCAATAGCCAAAATTTTTATATTAATCTTAAAAACAAACTGAACCATGTCGATATTGAGCAACAGCTAAATTACCAAACCCAAACTGCAGCACGAGATGGCGAACAAGATGCATATGCCTGGACAAAATCCATTACAAAAAACTGGTCAGAAAAAACTGCTCAAAATGAAGGGACTTTTGGCAGCATGGAACAGCAAGAAGAAAAACTAGAATATTCTTTCAAGGCACTCTTTGAGCCTATACAAACAGACAACTTTAGCCATACTTTTAAAATGGGTGCCGGTTATGGTCATTATGAAGCATATTGGGCAAGACCTGTGGATACATATTGGTATACCGGTTTTGCAAATTTGAATGGCAATAGCTGTAGGGCTCCCGATGGTACATCTTATGATGCTTGTGATGAAGGTAGAACCATACTCAGCAATTATCAAGGGCAATTCCTAAAAAATCGTTTTTCCTACCGTGAAGGCATTATTGATGTTCAACAAGACCGTTGGCATGCTTTCTTAGAAAATAAAATTCAGTGGAATAAGTACATTACCGCAACTTTAGGTTTTAGAACAGACTATGACAGTTTAACCAAAAACAATAATATCGCTCCACGAACAGCTTTTGTATTCAGGCCATGGGGAGATGATCACTTTTTGATTACCACAGGATGGAATCGTTATTATGGGTTAAATGCTTTTTTTAATGAGCTCCAAGATCGCAAGGATCGTTTACAAACCAAAGAAACACGAAATAATGCCAATGAAGCATGGAAGACAGATGACTCTTATGCCATTGCAACTGGATTACGTTCAGAACTCAATACGCCCTATTCAGATGAAATACTTTTTGCAATGAATGGAAAATATCGAAATTTAGATATGGGCTTAAAGTGGGTTAATCGCGACAACAAAGACCAGATTAATCAAACTACCTCAATTATGAGACCTGAAATTACGGGTTCTACAACACAAAAAACGTGGACTTATGATAATTCCGGACGATCAGAATCAAATATTTATACTTTTACCATAAAGAATATTAATCCTATTGAATTGAGAAACTCTTTCCATCATTTGAGCTTAGCTGCAGATTACACTGATACAACCCGTAACTTTACAGATTACACCACGAACTACAATGGGACATCTGAAGTCTACTACGGCGGTAAACTAATTAATGCCAGAGAGATACCAGCTTCGAATTACAATACCCCATGGACAGTACGGTTAGGATGGGATATTCAATTCAGCAATACGCCATTACGAATCAATAATTTCTTTAGCTACCGAGCAAAAATGGATGCAATGCAACGAAAAGCATTAGGCTATACAGATAGTGATGGTCATCAATATGACCTGTTTACGCCTATTGAAACAAAAAACGCATTTAATTGGGATATTCGGGCCACTTACCTAATTTCAGTTTCTAAAAACCTGGATTCCATCTTAGGTCTGACTGTAAACAATGTGATAAATCGACATAATAGCTATGTAAATAATGAGGGAACTACGAACTCTGAAATCGGTCGCCAGTTTATTGCCGATATTACTTTTAAATTCTAATTTTAACAGTTTAACTCCTGAGCACTACGGTGCTCTTTTTTTATGGCAGTTTGCATGCTAACGTTAGTGCCTTTAAATGAAGGTTATGCCGATTATGTTGAAAAAAGTTTTTATTGTTTTAATGATTTTGCTTCCTTCGGCTGTATATTTATATCTCGCCAGCAAAGATGCAGAGCAGGCTAGAGAATCCTCTCCTGCAGCACCTAAACAAATACCCGCACAAGAACAATCACAAAAATATCAAACCCCAGACCACTAATGCCTAATTTTAAACGTGCCTTACTCTAAAGGGTAATTTATCGGTTTTATAGCTCTTAACTTCATTCTTTTTTAAATGTAAATACATTTTAATGGCAAGAAAATATTCAGACCATTTTCAAATTGAATTGTTTATCGTGCAATTTACTTTTTAAATTGTCATTTTTTATGCAAGCAATTCAATATTTAAAAAATAATCCAATTACAGGTTTGACAGCCCCATTAAAAATCCATAATATACGCATCACCTCCTAACGACCCTATCGTCTAGAGGCCTAGGACATCGCCCTTTCACGGCGGTAACCGGGGTTCGAATCCCCGTAGGGTCGCCATATATCGTGCTATACGATCATTCAAGCTTCAATACTTCTCATTATTACATTGCAGATTTGTAGTTTTTCACTACAATAGCTCGCTTCATTTGTCTTTTTTATTTTTCTCTTATGCAGTCATCTCATACTCCGAATGATGCTTCGCATCAGGGCAATTCTGCGCCTTTAAAACGCGCTATGAGTACTCGACACCTGGTCATGATTTCGCTTGGTGGCGCAATCGGAACAGGTTTGTTTTTAGGTTCGGGTGAAGTCATTGCACAAACGGGGCCTGTAGGTGCAATCATCTCCTATGTATTGGGCGGTTTAATTGCCTATGCTGTTATGCTTTGCTTAGGCGAGCTTGCGGTACATATGCCCGAATCGGGTTCTTTTGGTACATATGCACGAAATTATATTGGTCCAGGTACCGGGTATACCGTAACTTGGCTTTACTGGTTAACTTGGGCAGCGACACTCGGTACAGAATTTACCGCTGCTGCATTGCTGATGCAGGAGTGGTTTCCTCACGTATCGGTCTGGTTATGGACCATTGTTTTTGCTGCGGTGGTTTTCGGCTTAAATATGAGTTCAACCCGCTGGTTTGCCGAATCTGAATTTTGGTTATCTTTAGTTAAAGTACTGACTGTTATTGCTTTTATTTTACTGGGACTATTGGCCATTTTCGGCATTTTAAACTTTAATGGTTATGAGTCTGCTCCCTTGTTTAGCAACTTAACCGCTCAAGGCTGGTTCCCACAAGGCTTGTTCCCCATTTTTGCAACCATGCTGATTGTCAATTTTGCCTTCTCTGGTACTGAATTGATTGGTGTTGCTGCAGGTGAAACCAAAGACCCAGCCAAGAATGTCCCTAAAGCCATCAATGCAGCTATTTGGCGTTTATTGATTTTCTTTGTCGGTACCATCGTGGTGATCAGTGCGCTGTTACCGCATCAAATGGCCGGCCTAAATGCCGAAGGCGTTAGTAGCAGTCCCTTTGTTACTGTATTTACCCATATCGGTATTCCATACGCTGAAGACATTATTCGTTTTGTGATTATCACAGCATTATTGTCTGCGGCAAATTCGGGTTTATTTGCTGCATCACGTATGATGTGGTCTTTGTCTGATAAAAAACAGTTACCTGCGGTTTTCTCTAAAGTGAATCATCGCGGTATTCCCTTTGTGGCCGTGGTGGTCACCATGCTGGGTGCCTTACCTGGTCTATTGTCTGAACAATTTGCCCCAGAGACTATCTTTAAGAACTTACTGGGTGTTGCAGCATTCACAATGGTGATTGTATGGATGAGTATCTGTTTAAGCCAGTTCAATTTCCGTCGTCAATGGTATAAACAGGGTCACAGCGCAAAAGACTTAGGTTTTGCTGCGCCATTGTTTCCTCTTGTGCCCATTTTAGGTTTTGTGTTCTGTTTTATCACGGCAATAAGCATGGCATTCGACCCTGAAATGCTGCCTGGCTTTATTGGGTGCTTGATCTTTATTGCAGCTTGTTATCTCAGTTACTATGTTTTCTACCGGAAGCAAAACTAACACAGAAAAAGAGTGGTCAAGTACCACTCTTTTTTTTAAGCTAAATAAAGACAATAACTTCTATAAACAACATGAGCCGGTATGAAAATCATTTTTATTCACGGTATGAACCAACAAAATTATGATGAAAAGTCATTAAAAAAACATTGGTCAAATGTATTTCAAATCGGTTTAAATCATTCCGGGCAAAATATTGATGTTAATTCACTGGAAATCAAGCTGCCCTTTTATGGTGATTTACTGAGCAAGCATCACTTGTATAACACTGTGGATTTAGACACATTTTTACCCAAATCAATTTCACATCTGCATCTCCCCTTTTACTTAGGCCACAATACCTGTATTGATCAAGAACATAGACCTTGCGTCACCTCCTTACCCACCTTTAATCCAAATCATTCTGAAACGCTTACCCAACGTTTATCCATCATTTCTGCGCTCACTAAAGATCATGCTTTCAGAGAATTATCCTTGTTTCTTAATCATTATCCCAAACTGCATGAAACACTGATTCATAAATTTTTAATTGAAACTTATCTGTATTTATCTAATCCAGATTTTATGCATGAGGTACATCACAGGATTATGTCGCATCTTGATCCCAATAAAGATCATATTATTGTGGCACATTCACTAGGCTCTGTGATTGCTTACAATCTCCTCCATCGATTCAAAAATTTTAGGTTACAGCGCTTTATTACTCTGGGATCACCGCTCGCCTTTAAAGTGGTTCAAGCCAAACTGGTTGCACCGATTTCCCGACCGCCTCAACTGCATGGTGACTGGTTTAATTTTTATTCACCTGAAGACTTTTTAACAGCCTTCCCCCTCTCCGAAGCCCCTTTTAATTTCGATCCCCCGATTATTAATCAGGCAATTATGACGCTGATCAATAATCCCCATAATATTAGCGGCTACCTGCAGCATCCTGCTGTGATTAAAAGCATTGTCGAGGCCTTAAACTGAAAAAACAGGGCATTTCAGAGTATATTCCACCTATTTGTTTTATTTTTATTCACTTGATTAAGTTTTTAAAGATTATCCCGGAAAAAGGTTTGACAGGGTATCATATCCACCCTATTATACGCCCACCTCTGAAACGTCCCCATCGTCTAGAGGCCTAGGACATCGCCCTTTCACGGCGGTAACCGGGGTTCGAATCCCCGTGGGGACGCCAATTCATATAGATGACCCTATCGTCTAGAGGCCTAGGACATCGCCCTTTCACGGCGGTAACCGGGGTTCGAATCCCCGTAGGGTCGCCATATTCGAGATTGAAAAATCTCAACAAAAAGCCTGATCATGATGAATCAGGTTTTTTTGTTTTTAAATATTCTTAAATCCAAAATTTCTTTCTGCTTTATCCTTTCAAGACAGTAACATAATAAATTTAACCTTATGCCTATTCGCCTGTTCCACAAAACCAATTCACCTTCTCAACGCATTCTCTGGCTATAAGAAGAATTACAGCTCGATTATGAATTGGTCTTTTGTGATACCAAATCCCGACTCAAGAATTAGCACCACTCCAAAGCAATCATCCACCCACCAAATTTCCCACGATACACATTTTTGATGGCCATTCCGCTGAGGTCTTAGCCTCACTGAAACGGCTGCAATTGCCGATCACTTAAATCATCAATTAAATGATTTAGGTATCTCCCAGCTTTCTCTTCAAGAAATACACTTCTATTATTATTGGAAAAATTTTGCTGAAGCGACTTTTATGCCCGATTTAGCCCTGAAACAGATTTTTGCTCAAATTGTAGCAAGAACCCCTCTCCCCGTGAGACTGGTCAGTAAGTTTCTAAAGTTTGGCTTTGATCGAGGTTATTTAAATCATGCATTACAGCAGCATTTATTCATGATAAATGAACCTTTAAAAAGTACTTATATTTAGCTGCTAATCATTTCATCATTGCCGATGTTTTATTGTGGTTTCCACTATGGGCTTGCACCCAAGCCAATACAGAATTTTCATCCCTGCAAAATATTCAGTGCTATCTGTAACACATACAAAGCAGACCTACCTTTCAAAGCATATTAAAGAAAGGACAATGGTCTGCTTCGGAATTTCAATCTTATAGGTCTAAAGCGTGGTAAGCCACTTAAGCACTTCGACGTGAATTAACCCGACCTTTAATCATGGCTGTAATATTGCCTTTGGCATACTTAAAGAAAACTTTCAGTGGCGAGAGTTTTGGATTTGGACGTTTTCCTCGTGCGATCTCTTTAAACTGTGCGGCATACCAGATAATTTCCATGATCGCCATTTTATCGACCATGGGAATACCGGTTTTAATTTTATCTACCGCATAACGAACATCCTCCCCAGCAATCAGACGATTGGTTAAATCAGTTTCCACCGCCAACGGCCGTGCAATCCCAATAAATTCACATGCACCACTGTCCAGTGCAGCATTCATCCCTTCTACCGTACGGAAGCCACCTGTCACCATCAAATAACATTTTACTTGCTGACGAATCTTCTCCGCAAAATCGAGGAAATAGGCTTCACGGGCAATGGTGCTGACTTTACGTTTATCTGCTTTAGCTCCAGCCATTGCAGGTGCTTCATAAGTTCCACCAGAAATCTCGATCAGATCGATTCCCGCTGTATCAATCGCTTTAAAGACTGCAATTACTTCATCTTCAGTAATGCCACCCCGCTGGAAATCAGCTGAATTCAATTTTACGGAAATAATAAATTGATCCGAAGTGACTGCACGTACTGCTTTATAAATTTCTAGTAAAAAGCGCATACGATTTTCAATCGAACCACCCCATTGATCCTGACGTTTATTGGTTAATGGCGATAAAAACTGGCTGATCAGATAACCATGTGCACCATGCAGCTGTACGCCTTCGAAACCGGCTTTCTCGCAAATTTGAGCTGAAGTTGCAAAACGTTGAATAATGTCGAGAATTTCATCTTCACGTAATTCACGCGGTGTACCAAACGTGGTCGCCAGCATTGGACTAAAAGGCACTGCCGATGGTGCCACAGTTTCCTTATTTAAACCTTTAGGACACTGACGGCCTGGATGGGACAACTGGATCAGTTGCACCATGCCATGTTGTTTACCGATCTCTGCCCATTGCTTCAGCTGAACCAAATCACGCTCTGACTCAATTACCACCACGCCCGGTTCGTTTTTGGCACGGAAGTCCACCATCACATTACCGGTAATTGCACAACCCAGGTCACCTTTTGCCCACGCTTCATACAAACCCAAATGTAACTGACCCGGCTGACCTGCATCATTTGCCAAGGCTTCACTCATCGCACCTTTAATAATGCGATTTTTAAAGGGAGTATTTCGAATACTGATTGCTTCGGCAAGATGGCTCATATCCATATCCTGTTTTGTTTATATTTATAAAGAGTTAAAACTCTAAACTGATTATGCAATCCGTCAATGACTATTCTGACAATATGACTTGTCAGTAATTTTAAACATACTGGCTTGCTTCAATCAATTGACGGGTATATTCAGTTTTTGGATTTAAAAATAATTGTTCTGTGCTTTGAAATTCCAGCACTTGAGCATGACGCAGCACCAACACTTTTTGACACAATGCTTTCACCACCTGTAAATCATGGCTGATAAATAAATAACTGATCTGGTGCTCTTGCTGTAAATGTCTGAGCAATTTCACGATTGCACGCTGTGTAGTTCGATCCAGTGCCGAGGTCGGTTCATCCAAAATGAGTAACTTCGGTCGTAATACCAATGCTCGTGCCAATGCGACACGCTGCCGTTGCCCGCCTGACAATTCATGCGGATAACGCGTTTTAAAGCTAATGGGCAATTCTACTTTTTCCAAAGCTTCATCAATCCGCTGTGATATTTCAATTGCAGACAGTTTTTTTAAGCCCAACCCCTCACCAATGGTTTGCTCGACATTCAGCCGTGGATTTAAACTGCTAAACGGATCTTGAAACACAATCTGAAACTCGGCACGCAAGGGTCGTAACTGCTTTTCATTGCACTGGTTTAAATCTGTACCGAGCAGAACAATTTCACCATCACTTTTAATCAAGCGGGTAATCGCCAGAGCCAGCGAACTTTTGCCCGACCCACTTTCCCCCACAATGCCAATCGATTCGCCTTGTGCCAACTTTAAATCTAAGGGTTCAACCGCTACAAAGTAGTCTTTGACTCGGTTCAGCAATCCTTGTTTAATCGGGAACTTCACCGCGACATTGTGTAAAGCCAAGATATTGGGGCTGTCTGCAATTTGAATTGCTTCGCCAAAATCATGATTCAGCAAATCTCGGGTATAGGCTTGTTTCGGGTTTTTAAAGATTTCCGCAACACTGCCCTGTTCTTCTACTACGCCTTTGTTCATCACAATCACCTGATCGGCATAGCGACGTACCAGATTTAGGTCATGACTGATCAGAATCATCGCCATCTGTCGGCTTTGCTGTAATGATTTAAGCAGATGTAAGATTTGCGCCTGTAAAGTCACATCCAAAGCGGTGGTGGGCTCATCGGCAATCAGAATGTCCGGATCTAAGGCCAATGCCATAGCGATCATCACCCGTTGACGTTGCCCACCGGAAAGTTCATGCGGATAACGGCGTAATTTCTCTTCAGGCTCGCTAATTCCGACATCATTCAGCAATTCAATAATGCGTGCCTGAGTCTTTTGTTTTGACCAGCCTTGCAGTAATAAAGTCTCGCCAATAATTTTCTCGACCCGATGCAACGGATTTAAAGCCGTCATCGGTTCCTGAAAAATCATGGCAATTTTATGACCCCGAACTTGTCTCAGCTGTTCAGTTTTAAGTGCTAGCAAATCCTGTTGGCCCAGCCTAGCCTGACCTTTTATTTTTAGCGTGCTGGATAACAGCCCAAGTAAAGCCAGACTACTAATCGATTTACCGGAACCACTTTCACCAACAATGGCAATAGTTTCACCTGCATGCAGCTGAAAATTCAGGTCATCCACCAAAACCTGCTGTTGATACTGAATATTAAGATGCTCTACAGTTAATAGCGCTTGCGGATTATTGGCGTCTTGGATCGAATGCATCACGTGTCGCCTCCCCGATATAAATCAATAAAGATAGAACAATCGCCAAGGTAAAGAAGCCCGAAAGCGCTAACCACGGTGCATTCAAATTGGATTTACCTTGTAATAATAATTCACCTAAAGATGCCGCATCCGGTGGCAAGCCGTAGCCTAAAAAGTCTAGGGCGGTCAAAGCAGTAATATTGGCGGTTAACATAAATGGTAGCTGCGACAAACTCGAACTCATGGCATTCGGCAAGATATGACGCAACATAATGGTTCGATCTGCCACACCCAGACTGCGTGCGGCACGGACATAATCCAGATTACGTGCCTTTAAAAACTCAGCACGAACCAGTCCCACCAAGGTGGTCCAGCCAAATAACAGCATAATCAGAAACAGCCAGTACACATTCGGGGTAAACATGCTGACCAGAATCATCACCATAAATAGCATCGGTAAACCGCCCCATACTTCCAGGATGCGCTGACCAAGCAGATCAATCCATCCACCATAATAGCCCTGAATCGCCCCGACAGCGATTCCAAGAATGGCCGAAGCAATGGTTAATGCAAAGCCAAACAATAGCGATACACGTAAACCATAAAGAATGCGCGCCAATACATCACGCCCCTGATCATCCGTGCCTAACCAGTTTTGGGAAGTAGGTGCAGAGGGTACTGGAACCGCCAGTTCCAGATTAGGTGTTTGGTAGGAATATTTAATCAGCGGCCAGACTGCCCAGCCTTTATCGTTAATGAGTTGCTGTACTACCGGATCTTTATAATCGGCTTCGGTTTCAAAGACACCGCCAAAAGTGGTTTCCGGATAGGATTTTAAAACGGGTACATAGAGAGAATGATCATATTTCACTAACAGCGGTTTATCGTTGGCAATCAATTCAGAAGCCAGCGACAACACAAAAATGACCGTGAAAACAATTAAACAAGTAAAGCCAAGTTTATTTTCCTTAAATCGTTTCAGGCGTGCATGCATTAAAGGTGACATTATTCTGCACCTCGCGAATCAAAATTAATACGCGGGTCAATCACCTGATACAGCACGTCACTAATTAAACGTAGAATCAAACCCAACAAGGTAAACAGGAACAATGTCCCGAAAATCACGGGATAATCACGCTGTTGAATGGCTTCAAAACCGAGTAATCCTAGACCATCCAGATTAAAAATGATTTCAATAAACAGGTTGCCGACAAAGAAAATACCAATCAGCGCTTCCGGTAAACCAGCAATTACAATCAACATGGCATTACGGAAAACATGACCATATAACACCCTTGATTCTGTTAAGCCTTTGGAACGCGCCGCCAAGACATATTGCTTGTTTAATTCTTCCATAAACGAATATTTGGTCAAATAGGTGAGGCTAGCAAAACCGCCAATCACCATCGCAAGCAAAGGCAAAGTCATATGCCAAAAATAATCTTTAATTTTCCCCAATACGCTCAGTTCACTAAAATTTTCTGAAACCAGTCCCTGGAGTGGGAACCACTGAAAATATGAACCGCCTGCAAAAAAGACAATCAACAAAACCGCAAAGACAAAAGACGGTACGGCATAACCGATCGCCAATAGCATGGAGGTGGATTTATCAAACAGCATGCCATGTTGCCGCGCTTTTTTAATGCCTAAAGGAATAGAAATCAGATAAATTAGCAAAGTGCTCCATAGTCCTAATGATAAGGACACCGGCATTTTTTCCCAGAGCAATTGGGTCACAGGCTTATCTTTAAAAAAACTGGTGCCAAAATCGAAAGTCACATAACTTTTCAGCATCATCCAGAAGCGTTCGGGTGCAGGCTGATCAAAACCATATTGCGCTTTAATCTTCTCGACCATTTCTTCGCTCAGGCCTTTTGCGCCCTGATAATTGCTTTTGGTCGCCGCGGTTTCACCACCAGTCGCACCTAGCCCCTGAAAAGCTTCTGCTTGTTGAATGGCTTGCTCGACCGGACCCCCGGGTGCAATTTGAATCACCACAAAGTTAATCAATAAAATGAAAAACAGTGTCGGAATAATCAGCAGCAGTCTTTTTAATATATATATGCCCATCGAAACGACGTTCCTTGTGCCTGTGCTCTTGCTTATTGTTGACCTAAATAATGAGTGACTTTTTTGGCTTGTTCTGCATCACTCCACCAATAGTCAATCCCTGTTGAAAGCTTGGGTTTAATCTTCGGCTGATGATACATGTTCCAATAGGCAAACCAGTTTTCACCTTTACCATAGGTCGGAATTTGATAATAACCGGCACGCAATAAACGATCCAGCACCTTGGTTCTGATGGCCAATTGCTCACGATCAGGTGCACGGATGACCTGCTGAATCACATCATCAATCACCGGATTTTTGATGCCGGCATAATTATAATTTCCCGGTTGATCTGCCGATGCACTGCCCCAGAACTGTGATTGCTCATTCCCTGGGTTGAGTGACTGTGGCATCACATTGGTGGTCATGTCAAAGTCTTTGCTGCGCATACGTTCAATGTATTGCGGCACATCAACATGACGAATGGCAACATCCACACCCAGACGTTTCATATTGCGTACAAACGGCATGAGGGTGCGTTGCAAACCGTCTTGATGAATTAAAAACTCAATCCGAATCGGTTTGCCTTTGGTATCGAGCAAACGACCACTCTTAAAGGTATAACCTGCTTGGATGAGTAACTGGCGTGCTGTCAGCAAATTATTACGGTTAAAACCACTGGCATCGGAGACTGGATATTTCCAGTCCTTTAAAACACCCTGACGTTGAATCGGATTGAGTTTGGCTAAATAGGGTTTTAAAACCGCCAGTTCTGCAGGGCTTGGAACACCCTTTGCTTCAAGCTCACTATTGGCAAAATAACTCTGTAATCGTCGATATTGTCCATAAAATAGCGCCTTGTTTTGCCATTCAAAATCGTATGCATAAGTAATCGCTTGACGAAATTTGATGTCTTGAAAAGGTGTACGGCGAGTATTAAACACAAAACTTTGCGTGGGAATCGGGTTATTGTGCTGAAACTTGTATTTCACCACCATCCCTGTTTTTACCGCTGGAAAATGATATTCCGTGACCCATTTACGCGCAGTAAACTCTTCATGCAGGGTATATTGACCCGACTTAAACCCCTCAAAAGCAATATCCAGACTGCGGTAATAAACATACTTCAACCGGTCAAAGTTATAACGCCCTTTATTGACCGGTAAATCTTTAGCCCAATAATTCGGGTTACGTTTATAGGTAATACTGCGACCAGCATCAATTCGATCAATCAGATACGGCCCTGAACCTAGAATCGGCTGCATGGTGACCCGGGTGAAATCCTTGTTCTGCCAATCTTTTTTCGAATAAATTGGCATTTGCGACAAGATCAGCGGCATTTCAGAATTATTGTCAGACTTGAAACTCATCTTTACCGTATATTTGGATAATACTTCGGTTTTATCCAAATCTGCCAGATACATTTGCAAACCCGGATTAGACTTGGTCTGATAAATATCAAAACTAAATTTTACATCTTCGGCAGTCACCGCACCGCCATCACTAAAGCGTGCTTTGGGGTTTAAATGGAAAATGACATATTTGGTTTGCTTGGGATCATACGTTACTTTCTCCGCTAGCAAGGGATACATCACCCCCGGTTCATCCAGTGAATTCGACATCAGCGAGTCAAATAGACGGTCAACGCCCTCTGTTGAACTGCCTTTGCCATTCATACTATTCAAGTTATCGAATGTACCATTACTTGCTGTACTTAAATAACCGCCTTTGGGAGCATTGGCATTTGCATAAGGCATGACCGATAAGCCTGCATATTTCGGCTGGCTATGAATTGCAATATAAGGCGTGGTCTGCACAGCAGCCCACAGTCCTTGCGTCAAAAGACTCACCCCACAGGCAAAACCAAAGCGTTTTGCTAAAGCAAATGACATCTAAAATGACTCCCTGTCTTTGCGTATAATTATAAGTTTGGCACTTTAATGACATCACCAATACGCAATTGAGTATTTGGTTGAATCGCATTCATTTCAGCAAGCTTTTCGCGATCCAAACCATAACGGTTGGCTAGACCAATCAAGGTATCACCGCGTTTGATTTTATAGTCAATTACTGTTTTAGGGACAACGATTTGCTGACCGACACGCAAGCCTGCACGTGCATTCAGATCATTCAACGATGCCAATTCAGCAACTGATATTCCGGCCCGACTGGCAATCGCATTTAAAGACTCGCCTGGTTTCACTGTGTAAGCATCAGCATTTTTTGATGATTTGACAGCTTTTATAGTTGGAGCGTCAATTTTCTCTTCAAGCGTCGGAAGCTCCCCTTCAATTTTCAAACGTTGCCCACTACGTAAACTTGAAGTTCGGGTTAAGCCATTTAATGCAGATAAATAATCCAGTTGTAAATGATATTTTTTGGCAATACTGCTTAATGTTTCGCCTGATTTTACAGTATGCGTATCCGGCTGTTTTTCGAAGCTGACTTTTTCAATTTTTGCTTCAACTTTGTCTTGAGCAGCTTCTTCACCACTCAGTTTTAAGCGCTGTCCAACACGCAAGCCTGTATTACGGTTAATGCCATTAATATTGGCAATATAATCCATGCCTAAATTATATTTAGCTGAAATAGCCGACAAACTATCACCCGATTGTACGGTATAACTTTCAGGAACATTTGAACCTGCAGGAATTTTAAGGGTCTGACCAACTTGTAAGCCGCTGCTATTGGATAATTTATTAAGTTGGGCTAATTCAGTTAAAGAAATTTTTGACTGTGCTGCAATACTGGATAAAGTATCACCCCGTTGCACACGATAGCTTTCAGTTATATACGAAGGTTCTACAGTAGCCGTTTCTACTTTAACTGCAGTGGCTTTTTCTTCCTGCTTCGTTTCTACTTTAATTTCTGCTTCTTGTAATGGAACATTAATTTTCTGCCCCACCATTAAGCTACTGCCCGCAGTTAAACCCTTGGTTAAATCTGCCAGCTCTTGATTAGACAAGGCATAACGGTCTGCAATCAGCTTTAAATATTCACCACGTTTGACCACATAGGACTTGGTTTTCACTTTAGCATTGGATTTTGCGTTACTGATCTTAGTTTCCGCCGTATCGGAATTACTTTGAGCAGTTTCTTTTAACGACAATTTTTGCCCAACACGCAAACCACTACTGACTGATAAATTATTGTAATCCGCAAGTTGTTTAACTGACATGCCAAACTGGCTAGCAACCCCAGTCAAGCTATCATTGGCTTGAACCACATAACTTTCAGGCTGCGTTTTTGACTTATTGCTGGCAGATGTTTCTGTGTTTTGCGGTTTAGCATCATATAGATAAATACTGGTTCCGACATAAAGCGCTGAGTTTGGATCAATCTGATTCCACTTCGCCACATCACGCCAGTTCAAACCATTTTTCATGGCAATCACAGCCAAGGTATCTCCTGGAAGTACAGTATAGGTACTGCGTTTTCCTTTAGGCGCAACCACCACAATTTCTGAATCCGTTTTAACGTAGTTTTTACCTTGGTTACGTTTCGCTTCGTCAGAATCAATTTTGGTATTTTCCGCTACCCCCTTAGGATAAGCAAAGCCTCTCGTTAACTCCTTCCCTTGTTGCTCTGCCACCGACTGACTGGTTTGAATCGCAGTGAGTTTAATTTTACCGTCAAATGGATCAATAATTTCTGTGCCTTGCGGTGCAAGGGCTTTAAGCTCTGCAACCACTTTGTCTTGTTCAGCTTTGCTGGCTACAGGTTGTAGCACTTGCTCGACTGTTTTATTTTCACCTTCAGCTTTCACTGCAGCCAAAATTTGCTCACGCTCAGCCGAAGACAATGGCGGCTCAACTGTTACCGGCTTAACATTTGCCACTTGAGTCACGGCTACAGGAATACGTGGCGCACTTGGAATATCGCTATTCGATGCAAACGATGCCAGTGCGGCTGAACCTTGAGGGGTAGAAAGAGGTGCCTTTGATGTGGAGGTTGTTGTTACCGGATTCGTAGCTTTAACCGCTGCAGTTACAACAGCTTGAGACGTTTTTGTAGGTGTCGTGGTTAATACGGGTGGAGCTGTTTTTATCGGATTAATCACTTGAGTGTTTAAGTCAGGCGGATTAGATTTTTCTGGCGTAAAGGGTTTTGCAGTACTTGCCCATAACCCCCCAGAACTGGAAGATAATTTTTTAAGTCGCGCATCAATCGATGGACTCAGGTCTGCCGGAATAATAATTCGCATTGGGCTTTCACTATCAATCAAATCTCCGCGATGCCCTGGATTTAATTGATATAGCTCAGCACGGCTCAAGCCGGTAATAGAAGCAATTTCATTTAAACTTACCGGGCCAACAGGCACTTCTCTAAAGTGTGGTCGGTTGGCAATCGGTGGTAAAGACACCCCATATGCGCCCGGATTTTTAATAATTTGTGCAACTGCCAGAAAACGTGGCACATAGTTCATGGTTTCCTGAGGCAATTTCAGTGACCAATAATCTGTCGGTAAACCTGCGGCTTTATTACGGTTAATTGCTTGCTGGATACGACCTGGACCTGCATTGTAAGCCGCCAAAGCCAATTCCCATGAACCGAACTGGTTGTACAAGCCTCCTAAAAACTCATACGCTGCACGCGTTGATTCAACCACATCACGGCGACCATCATATAAACTGGTTTGTTTTAAACCATAAATACGGCCGGTACTTGGAATGAATTGCCACATGCCGGCTGCTGCTGCACTACTGGTTGCTGCAGGGTCATAGGAACTTTCAATAATTGGCAATAAAGCCAGTTCAGTCGGCAAGCCACGACGCTCTGCTTCTTTCACCGTATGATAAAGATAACGTGAAGCACGCGCACTCAAACGATCTAAATACGGTTGACGCGAAATAAACCAACCGCGCTGCGCTTCAATACGAGAGTCCCAATGGGTTTGATCCATTTTAAAACCCACGGTCATGCGTTTCCAAACGTCACCGTGTTTTAAAATCAGCAGGCGATCACCCTCCACCGCGCGCATATCTGTGGCAGAAAGCAAATCTTCCAAGGAGTCCAGACTATTGGCGTCCAGATATCCCGAACCAACCAGTTTCGATTTTGATCCTTGCGTTGCACTTTGGCTCGAGGAACAGCCAGTCAGACCTAGCGCAGCTAAAGCTGAACCCAATACTGTAATTTTAAAAAATTTGGGTAATAAAGGCTGCCCCAAAATCGCGGTTGGTTTATACATAAAGAAATCCAGACAACTCGTATAAAATTTATTTTTTAGATATGCCATTGTAGTGAAGCATGTCTTAGACACAAGGCAATAATTTAGCGCGATTTCACTATAAATGTTACAAGAAATTAAAAAATAAGCATGTTATACAGTTCAAAAGTGCAATTGCGTTATACAATATGCCATTCACACTGTTCAATTTGACTTTCACTCGTTCGGATTTGGTTTATATGACTCAAACAATCACACTCTATGTCGATGGCGCTTGTCGCGGCAATCCAGGTTTAGGCGGTTGGGGTGCATATGTCATTACTGAAACTGAAGAACATAAACTGTATGGCGGTGTACCGGAAACCACCAATAACCGCATGGAACTGACTGCGGCCATTGAAGGGATTAAGTTCTGTCCTACTGACGCCAAACTGATTATCTGGACCGATTCCAACTATGTGAAACAAGGCATTACCGAGTGGATTCATGGTTGGAAAAAGAAAAACTGGAAAGATGTTAAGAATCCTGATCTGTGGAAATTGCTTGACGCAACCTGCCAGGGCCGCGACATTGAATGGAACTGGATTAAAGGTCATGCTGGACACCCAGGCAATGAAATGGCAGATCAACTCGCCAACTTAGGTGCAGATCAAACCTTAAAAGCCATGAGAAATGCATCATCAAAAGCGGAAAAACCATTAGAACAAACTGTCGTTTTAGATAAAAAAAAAGTGGAAAAGGACTGGCTCCTAGATGATCCTTTTGGTTTTGATTTAATCGAATCGGATGTGCAGGATGATACGGAAGCTTTAGAAAACTTAGAACAAGAAATGATTCAGCCTGAAGAGATGAATGACGAAGCTGAAGTTCAAGATGAGCTTATAGAAAGTGTTGCTCCTGACCTTTTAAATGTAGAACATCCACATATTATGATTACGCCACGAACCAAACAGGTTCATGGTCCGCGCCAACTGATTCTGGATACGGAAACCACCGGCTTCTACTTTCAGGATACTGACCGGATTATTGAGGTCGGTGCCATTGAAATGGTCAACCGTAAACTGACGGGTAGTTCCATTCATATTTATATCAATCCGAAAAAACCAGTCGGTGATTCTGAAAACATTCATGGTATTTCAGATGCCTTTTTACAAGACAAACCTGTGTATGCAGAAATTGCCGATGTACTTTTTGAGTATTTAAAAGGCGCAGAAATTATTGCGCATAACGCCAGCTTCGATATGAACTTCTTGAACATGGAGTTCAAACGTGCGGGCTTTGTGGCTTTATCAGAAGTGTGTAAGGTTACTGACACCTTAGCCATGGCGAAAAGCAAACATCCAGGGCAGAAAAACTCCCTGGATGCGTTGGTTCGCCGTTATGAAATTCCACAACGAGACCGTACTTTTCACGGTGCCTTACTCGATGCTGAAATTTTAGCTGATGTCTATTTAGCTATGACGGGTGGTCAAGTTTCCTTCGATATGGATACCTTGACCGAAAGTGAGCAACAAGAGGCACAGACCGCACGTCTAAGTGTACAAATAGATCTTCCTGTTATCCTGCCTTCAGAACAGGAACTTGAAGCACATGAGACATGGGTCAAACAATTTGAAGAAAAACATGGAACAGCTTGTCTTTTTGCAAAATAAAATCTACATTTCTAGTGGTTTTTTGTATTTAAACGTTTAACAGTTAAGTTATAGTTAAATGTAAAGAAGTTTCGCCCTTAACCGGCTGCTCATAAACAGATAAAACACTAGGAAAGGTGCAGATACATGTCTTACCAAACCTCTATTCATTTTGACCCAACTGCATTGCTGATAATAAAAAATGAGGTTGATAACTCAATTAAACTAGTCGAATCAGCGGTTAGCAGCTTAGCAGAGGATCAAACTTTACCTTTTGGTATTGATGATGCGCTGAATCAATTTGAGCAATGTGCCCAAGTACTCGCGCTGATTGATATGCAAAGCTTGGCTAAAATCGCTCAATATTCTGCCGAATTAATGCGTAAAATCATGGGGCACCCTGCTCAAATTAATACGCAGGAGGTGATCGCCTTAAGTGAAGGCACCACCATGATGAAACGCTATATCGAATTTATTTGCTTGCGTGAAGTTAAAATTCCGCAATTTTTACTCGATACGCTGAATCGCCTTGAGATTGTATTGGGTAAGCCGATTACCCATGAAGGTCAGCATATTGAGTCATTAATTGATAGCTTCACCCCTGACTTCCAGCTTCCTAAAGCACCGAACTTAGAGAAGTCTAAATATGTGCATCGCTTGTATAAATTATCTTTAAACAAGCTGATTAAACAGGAAGAAACTGAATTTGATCTACAAGCGATCAAATTAACCGGGGCATATTTAGCTGGTTTTGCGGAAAACACCCCAAGTAAGCAGTATTGGAGTCTGGTGCATGTTGCATTTGACCAGATTGATCACTTGCTTCTAAATGATCCGCGTTTGCGCACATTGATTAGTATTGAACGCAACATGGCGCAATATTTCAATACTCCTGATCGGTTCAAACCAAGCTTGCCAGATTTAGCCAACATTTTAAGTTTGTGTATTAGTCAAGAAGATGAGACTGCGCAACATATCCGCAGCCAGCTTAATCTGGGTGAAGACCATTTGACCGATACGCAATTACAAGTGTTCAGCCGTCATCTTTATGGTCCCGATTTTGATACCATGCATACGATTAGTGAACTTGTGACCACTGAAATGACACAAATTCGTAACGACATCGAATACAACTATCAAAATATGAGCCCAGAAAAAACACGAGAGTTACAAGACAAATTAACCAGTCTGGCTAATATTTTCAAAGTGTTAAATCTGAACGAAGCCTTTAATGATTTGTCGCGCCAAGCCAGTTTGCTTAGCAGTGCTGAAGTGCTTAAAGATGAAGGATTTGCACAACAATTGATGAATTGCATTCTATCTGCGATGAATTCAATTGGCGTATTGGAACGTCATCACACCTCAAGCCGTTTACAGCTTCGTGTGCATAACATGAATATCTCTTTAGACCGTTTAGATGAAGCGCATGCTGCTTTGCTGAATGAAACTAAAGCGGTGATTGACCTTTCTAGCCAAACCCTTATGCAATACTTACAAGACAACAATTTGGCAACTATAGAAAATACGCCGACCCAATTGCGTGAAATTGGTGGAGCACTCTTGTTCTTAAATGCTGAAGCGGGTCAAACTGCGTTAAAAACCGCAGCAGACTTTATTCAGCAGCAAATTGAAAGCTCAACAGTGATTACTGCTGAACAAATCAATCATACTCTCGACACTTTAGCCAGTGCCGATATGATGATTGACAATTTAAAATACAAACAACCTGTATTACAGGCGATGTTTAATGTAGCATTGGAAAGTAGCGAAAAACTGAAAACTGTTGCCTAATGTCTGAATTATCACTTGCTTATATTTTTCATCAACATCAACTGTTAGTGGATGAAAACTTTCAACTTCCTCAAGTAGAACGTTTAGCAAGTGATCTTCACTTCAACACGGGTGATCAAGTGATTGCCCGTGATCTTCTCGAACACGAAGCTATTCCTCAAGGCTTGCAGTTGGTTCCCATCCGTCAGCTATTGACGCTTTGGGATACAAGGCAATTCGAACATGCCAGTCGTGCAATTCAACTTTTAGAATGGCGTAAAAACCATAAATTCTGTAGTCACTGCGGACATCAGACGGAAGCACATCCGACTGAATATGCCATGATTTGCCCTGCTTGTCGTTACCACCAATATCCGCGGGTACAGCCTTGCGTAATCACGGTAATCACACGCGGTGATGACGAAATCTTGCTGGCTAAAAATGCTAAAAACAAAACCAATATGTATGGTCTGATTGCCGGTTTTGTCGAAGTTGGAGAAACTTTAGAAGAAGCAGTACGCCGTGAAACCTTTGAGGAAGTCGGATTAAAAGTAAAAAATGTGCAATATCTTGCCAGCCAACCCTGGCCATTTCCGAGTAATTTAATGCTCGCTTTCCGTGCTGAATATGCTTCCGGTGACATCAAGCTTCAAGAAGAAGAAATTAGCGATGCACAATTTTTTAAACTGGATCAACTGCCGGAAATCCCTTTTAAAGGCAGTATTGCTTACGCGATGATTAAACACATTACCGAAGGTCACCCTGTTGCAGATGACACTCGTGAATGGTTGTAAGCTAGGGTTTTAGCGCTTCATCCAAAGCCGCTAAAATTTGTTTCTTGGTCTGAAAAAAACGGCTAAACAAACTCGAAACCGATCCCATAATGGAAACATGCCCGGTACCCGGGATGGTAATCATCTGGCTATGATTGCCTTTTTCCTGCAAAATACGATGCAAATCTTTTGAATTATTATGACCGACCACTTGATCATTGGATGCCAAAAACAGGTAATGCTTCACCGTGTTCGATTCAATAAAATAATATGGCATCACATGTTGATAAGGTACACTCTGATCAAACGCATCTGCACATAAGGGATCATTCTTATAATCAAAATGATAAGGTCCAGATAATCCAATAATCGCTTGAATTTGAGCACGACAGTGCAAGGTATATGGCTTTGGATGATACAGTGCCGACATGACATTAAATGCGCCGGCCGAATGCCCCATCAACACGATTTTTTCAGTCCGAATATTCAGTTTAGATTGATGTTGGTTCAGATAGTTTAATGCCAGGCTGAGGTCATCAATATAACTGGGGAATACATGTTCTGGTGCAAGATGATAATTGATCACCGCAACATCATAGCCCTCTTTCGCAAAGGCTTCACCGACAAAACGATAATTTTTTTTATCTCCATGTAACCACGCCCCGCCATGTACAAATACAATTAAAGGACGTTGTTCACGTGGTGCTTCCGCAGTAAAAATATCGAGGCGTTGCCGGGCTTTTAAGCCATAAGCAACGTTTTCAACGACCGAATAACCTTTTCTGGAGGTTAAACGATTCAGTGCATAACTACCGAAATCGTAAAGGCGAAAATCTTTGTAAAACATCTTCACCAATGCGACATTTTGTTCCAGTTTCTTTTTGACCAATTGAGTTACATTATTGAGCATTCGCAGGCTCAGCTTGGTCAGGATCAATCGCTACAGGGGTTTGTTCAACAGGTTGTGCATACACCACAGGACTGCTAAAACTTGAAGTCACTGCACGTGACTCTTCAACGTTATCAATCAGGGTAATGATTTTAGTGACATTCCCCACTTGCTCAAGTACCTGATTAAGATCCTGAATCTCGGCACTATTTAAACGTCCCATCACATATAGAATACCATCTTCAGTGTGAATGCGGACTTTACTATCCGATACCACGACAGCTTTCATTATCAGCCCACGTGTGTTGGCTGTAACCGTGGTATCTTGCATAATCGTGGCATAACCAATTTGATTACCCACGGTAATATAATTATGTACAGTTTTGACATCCGTCATTGCACGCACATTATCTTCAGCCAATTGCTTTAAATGGGCATCTGGCACTTGACCGGTCAGTAAGACATTGCCATGAAAACTTTCAATATTGACCCGGGCTTGTTTAAAGCGGGTATCTAATTTATATAAATTAATTTTAGCGGTACGTTCTATAGAAGAATCAATAAACACCTGTCCAAGCGAACGGGCACCACTCTCTGTTCCTACTGGGGCTGATCCTGTGCCACCAGAGATGAAACTTGCACAACCAGATAAACTTGCTACACACAGTAACGTCATTGCAATACGGTTAAACACTCAGCAAGACTCCTCATCATTAATTTCAATTCTATTTTATTTCAGCATTTATGCTCTGATTTTGTTCAAAGATTAATAAACTCTTGCTCAAAAGTAAAAGCATTTTCAATCCATTGCTGATCATAAGTGAATTTAGAAAAATCTTGCTGTATGGTTTTTGCAAATTGTTGAAAAAAATCAAAACAAATCACATCAAACCGACAATAAAACTGTTGGAATTGTGGATAAGTATTTAAAAAGCATAATGCTGATTTCATAATCTTCTTTTGTTTAGAGAATGAAATCGTTTCACAGGATTGTGCATATCGAGTCGCGGAGCGTGCTTTCACCTCCACAAATATCAATTCTTGATCCTTTTGTACAATCAGGTCAATTTCTCCATAACGGCAATGATAATTCGTGACAATCAGTGCAAAACCTTGAGCTTGTAAAAGTTCCAAAGCCTGCTGTTCTGCCCATTGGCCTAAATTTAAATTAGCTTGCATATTCGTTGCCATTACAAAGTCTTAATGCCTTTTCTGGTATTTTCATAGCACTGTGGAATACGCTGAATATGATTATTACTGATTTTAATCAGCCCTGTACGCCCATAAAATTCAATATTTTTTAAATTTGGTTCCTCTAAATATTGTTGAGTAATATGCCATGCATCGCCCCCAAAGGCCAATAGTCGTTGATACGACATGGAAACAGGATTTTGTTGATAGGCTTTAATCACATCTGACCATGCCAGATCATACAAAGCCGGCGCATCACAAAACTTCACGCCTTTGGGTAGGGGTTGATGTTGTTCAATGGCATTGGCCAAAACATAGACATTTTTATTGGGTAACTTTGTCAGACTATTGATCCATTTATTATTTCCGAGTAGTAATAAACTACTTTTTTTATTCAACTTTTTAGGTAGTTCCTCGACAACAGTTAAGGGATAATCCATTTGTGAAACTAAGGACATGAGAAAAAGTTCACTGTCGGCTTCTGTTCCGGGTTGGCGAAAAACATAAAGTTCTATCATTTTATCTTTCTGCAAAATTTGATTTAGCGCATAAGCATCATCTTTCTTGGATAGACTAAACTGCCAGATATTGTCTGCTTGGTCGGTCACTTCATTTAAAGCCAAAACACGAACTTTGGGTTTGCTCTTGATTAACCCTTCCACCTCATTACGTGCTAAAGGCCCAATCACCATTTGGGTTTTTTTATTCACATATATTTTTAACAGCTGCACAATTTGTTTTTTATCTGAATTTACAAATTTAATCTGGGTTTTCTGGTCTGATGCTTGATAAGCACTCATAAAACCTTGTTTGACACTCAATCCGGCTCGCGCCATGGGACCCGATTCAGGTAAAATAACCAACACTTCAGCGTGTGCATGATTAAAAACGCAATACAGCATGAAGCCCATCAAATTATTTTTATTGTTCAACATTGGAGAAACCTTATGAGTGCTCAGTTATTTGTTGTAGCGACCCCAATTGGGCACTTAGATGACATCACTTATCGTGCGATTGATGTTTTAAAGTCTGTAAGTATTATCGCGGCAGAAGATACGCGTACTTCTGCTCAATTATTAAAGCATCATAATATATCAACTCCCCTGACTGCGTGTCATGAGCATAACGAAAGTAACAAAATAGATATATTGATCCAAAGATTGCTGAATGGCGAAAATATGGCATTAATTAGTGATGCAGGGACGCCGCTGATTAGTGACCCGGGTTTTAAACTGGTTCGTGCTGCGCAAGAGCAAAATATTCGCGTGGTTCCTGTACCGGGTGCTTGTGCTGCAATTGCGGCGCTCAGTTCTGTCGGTTTGCCGAGCGACCGTTTCAGCTTTCAAGGTTTTTTGCCTTCGCGTCAATCTCAGCGTCGAATTCAGTTAGAAAAACTGAAAGATGAAACCCAAACTTTAATTTTTTATGAAGCACCACATCGCATTTTAGATTCAGTTAAAGATATGGCCGATATTTTTGGTGCAGACCGCCCGGTTGGTTTTGCCCGTGAAATTACCAAAACGTTTGAAACCATCAAAAAAATGACTTTGGCGGAGTTGATTCAATTGATTGAATCTGACCATAACCAGCAAAAAGGTGAAATTGTTTTAGTCATTGGTGGTGCAACGGCAGAAAAAGATTTAGATCAAGAAAAACTGGATCAATTATTGACTCGCTTGTTGCAAGATTTATCGGTAAAAGCAGCTTCACAGTTGGCCGCTGATTTGACGGGCATTAAAAAGAAAGTGGCTTATCAACGTGCTTTGGAACTCACCACTAAAGATTAAAATGCATCAGTAAAAACCAAAAAAGCATCACTTCTGTGATGCTTTTTTATAGCCTGGGACAAAATCAAGGATTACAACCATTAACCCTTAGCAGATTCATCTGCGGGAACTTCCGTAATACGGCCACCTTGAGCAAGAAAGGCAGCAAGTTCATCTTCTAAGGCTTGGCGCTTCTTAAGTTTAGCAGTCACGGTTAAAGTTTCTGCCTCAGCCACATCGCCATCAGTGGGTATAGCTTCACTGTCAGATGCACCTTTTTCAGCCGCCTTCGCTTCATCCTCATCTACTGCTGTTTCTTCTACTTCATCGTAGTCATTCATATCTGTCATCGCTCTTTCTCCCCACAAATAACGTCTATCGTTCCAATGTGAATTGGTTTTGAATTAGGAAGAAATTTAGCAATCTCTGATGGTTTCGGATAGAGTCAAATACAAAAAAATCGTATCTTTTTTAATCAAAAAAGTAAACTTATATGAATATTTGTACAAAAAGCAGCATTTCAGACTCAAACTGCATAACAAGTGTCTTTTAGAGCCTGTAATCCATTGGCTTGAGACATAAAGGCATCTTTTAAGGCGGTATGTTGCTCCACTTGTTTTAAGCCAAAATTTCGCGCCCAGACAACCGGGAAAAGTTGGGTGGTTTCCATCCAGCCAATCGCAGACATGCTATGCATCATGGCATCATTCTGTCCTTTACGACGGTGTTCATAACGCTGCAAGGTTTGCTCATGTGCCCACACTCCACGCTTTTTGTCGTGCAGTAATGCATCACATAAAATGGCAGCATCCAGACAACCAATATTCACTCCTTGCCCAGCGAGAGGATGAATCACATGTGCAGCATCGCCAATCAGGGCTAAGCCCGCTTTTACATATTGCTGTGCGGCACGTGCTTTAAGCGGGAATTGTGCACGTGGTGTTGCCTCTAAAACCTCACCTAGCATATGATGACTCTCACGCGTTAAAAGTTCAGTAAATGCGGCATCATCTAAAGTTGCGTATTGTTCTGCGTAATCATCAGGCAATGTCCACACAATAGATTGCCAATAGCCATTTTGTTCCGGCTTTAAACTGGCCATCGGTAAGAATGCCAAGGGGCCGGTTTCAAGGAAAATCTGACGGGCCACATGCTGGTGTGGCTGTGCAGTATGAATTGCGCAAGTTAAACCTGCTTGCTTGTAATCCAATATATCCAGATCAATAAAAGCTTGTTCTCGGACAAATGAGTTTGCACCATCGGCACCAATCACCAGTTTGGTTTTAAGCTCTGTCCCATCCGCCAGATGAATATGCCAAACCCCCACACCTTGTTCTACGCGTATGACTTTGACTTGGGTGCGGTAATCTTGTAGCTGTTGCAGCATTTTTTGCTGAATGGCTAAATTCAAAATACTCGGCTCAACCATCGAACCTAACCTATGTTCAGGACTGGGTTTGTTTTGGCTCGCTTGTCCAAAGTTGATTTCACCATAGCCATTTTTATTCCAGACCTGCATGCCGCTATACGGCATCTGACGGGCAAGCTTTTCCCATACCTGCACTGTTTTTAGCAAATGAATCGTGGCTTGGCTAAGGGCCAAAACACGTGGATTTGCAACCGAAAGTACTTTTTGCTCATCTAAAATAGGTGCGGCATCAAGTACAGTCGCCTGAACACCACCTTGAGCCAGCAACAATGCGGTTAAGCCACCCACCAAGCCACCACCAATAACAACGACATCTAACACCTCCAGAACGTCACTCATGCTTTTAACCCCATTGCATAATTTGCTACCAATGGCTTAACGCCCGGAATCATATCAAAAGCAAGCAATCCGGTATTACGGATCAATTTGAGCACCGGGTTTTGATTACTAAAACCACGTACCACAGTGTCACAGAACTTAATTACACGCTGTTGATCGGTTAATCGGGCCTGCTCGTAAGCAAGCAACATGCTTGGCTCACCAATATCTTCTGATTTTGCCAATTGCTCTGTCAGAGAACGCACCAATACATAAGCATCACGCATACACAGGTTAAAGCCCTGTCCAGCAACGGGATGAATGGTATGTGCCGCATTGCCCATCAGCACCACACGACCGACTGCCTGTTTTTCAGCAAGGACTTGTGACAATGGGAAACTGAAACGACGACCAGTTTTTTGGAACTTCCCTGCTCGGTCACCATAGGTTTCTTGCAAAGCATCTAGGAAATGTTGATCGTTTTCTTCACCGAGCCATTCACCTTCTGTGCCTTTTTTCACTGGCCAAACCACTGAACGGCGATATTCGCCTGGTAAAGGTAATAGTGCCAAAGGCCCTAAATGGCTAAAACGCTCGAAACCAACATGGTGATGAGGTTTAGAGGTTTGCACTGTAGTAACAATTGCGACCTGATCATAATCATACTCATCTGCACCAATGCCTAGAGCTTTACGGCAGAAAGAGTCCCGGCCATCCGCAGCAATAACGAGTTTAGATTGCAAAGATAAGCTTTCCTCACCACGTACAGCTTCAATATGGGCTTGATCAGCATCTTGCGTTAGTGAGGTGACTTGTACACCATCAATTAATTCAATCAGGGGCTGTTTTTGGACTTCAGTGAGCAGCACACGACCCAACCAGGCATTCTCAATCACTTGGCCAAAGCTTTCGACTTTTTCTTGATCGGCTTTTAAACGTGCCTTACCAAAACTGCCCTGTTCAGTAATATTGACTTCCAGAATAGGCGTAGCATGTTCTTGCAAGGCATTCCATAAACCGAGTTCTTGATAAATTTGCACACTACGACGGGATAATGCGCTATTTCGCGCATCGAAACTGGAGTGATACGGCGCAAGATTGGCATCATCATAATTTGGATATTTGATGGCTTCTAACAGCTTCACCCCAATGTTTGCTTTAGCTAACATTAAGGCCAAACTTAGCCCCACCATACCACCGCCTACGATGATCACTTCTTGCTGCATGCTTTGATCCTTTTATGTCGTATCTATAAGGTTTAGATACTTATAATCTTGATTGATTTTATATTACCTCAAAGATTTTCATTTTTATAATGAATTAGCGCTTCGCTTGTAAGTGATGTTCGATTGTCGGTAAATTTCGGTTATACAGTTGTTAGCCTATTGCTGCCTTTCCGCCATAAAAGGATTTTTTACACTTATTTATTCAAATAAGTGGAACAATGATAAAAAATGGTTCAAACATGAAAAGCATATTGAAGCGATAAGAACTAAAAATTCTGTATCTATATCTATGCCAAATAATATCCAACAGGAACACATCTATTTCTGATGCATCATTATAAAAAAACGGAGCTTATGCTCCGCTTTTCTAAGATCAACTAGTTTCTAGGATCAACTCGGTCATCAGAATAAGCCAATGATATAAATTACGGAATAATTGACTTTATTAGGATTCAAATTGGTCTTTGTATGCGATCGTTATCTCTTAACGCACAACTCTTGTCTGAGGCTCATGATCTACCGATTTACCTAACTTAGTTCCTGTATAGATTAAATAAAGTGCAGATAAACCGACCAAGACATAAACAATTCGAGATAGAGTGCTCATTTCACCAAAGATTGCAGCGACCAAATTGAAGTCAAATGCACCAATTAAGCCCCAGTTGATGCCACCGATAATGGTTAAAGCGTAAGCAATCCAGTCTATAGTATTTAATCTCATAATTTCTCTCCCACTCTTCTTTAAGTTTATTTGAGGATCAGAGAAAGTATGAGAAGAAAATCAGATTTAATATGTTGCTTTGATGCTAAAAACCGATTTTCTATGTTGAATTCGTGTCAGTTTTTAGAACTTAAATTTTAACTTGGTTAGTTTTGTTTAAGTTATTCGTGATAAACGTAAATTAAATTGCCTTTTGATTGAATGAGTATCCTAACATTTACATTCACTCCATGACTCAGGCTAATTCTTCATAAAATATCTAAATGCCTTGTCCAAGAATATTGCATTTTTAATAAAAAAGCCGATCATTTGACCGGCTTTTAATCCTAAAAAATCGTTTAGGCTACTTTCACTCTCGCCATCAACGCTTCAATATCTTCTACTGTTTTCACCACATCCTTAGTGAGTACGAGTGGCCCATTTTCAGTAGCGACCACATCATCTTCAATACGAATACCAATACCACGCCATTTCGCCTCCACTGTTTCATCATCTGGTGCAATATATAAGCCTGGCTCAACAGTAACGACCATACCTTCTTCATAGGCACGCCATTCCCCATCAATTTTATATGAACCAACATCATGCACATCCATACCCAACCAGTGACCCGTACCATGCATATAGAACTGACGGAAAGATTCAGTACGGATAATTTCTTCAATGTCGCCCTTCATTAAGCCAAGCCCCACCAAACCTTCAACCATAATGCGAACAGCAACGTTATGCGGTTGTTTATAGGAATTGCCGATACGTACCGCATCAATCGCAGCCAGTTGTGCTTTTAGTACAAGCTCGTATAAAGCTTTCTGTTCAGGATTAAACTTGCCATTAATCGGGAAAGTACGAGTGATATCCGATGCATACAATTGATATTCAGCTGCTGCATCAATTAGAACCAGATCACCATCTTTTAGTTCTTTGTCATTTTCCACATAATGCAGAATACAGCCATTGGCACCGCCACCAACAATACTGTTATAGGCAGGAACGCAGCCATTTTTGCCAAAAATGTAATTTAGTTCCGCTTCCAGTGCATATTCCATCATGCCCGGTTTAACCGTTTGCATGGCACGCGTATGTGCTTCACTACTGATATTCGATGCAATTTGCATCAAGGCAATTTCTTGTGCCGATTTGTGCAAACGCATTTCATCTAAAATACGATCCAGCTGAATCACATGTGCAGGTGCTGACGTACCTCGACGTGATTCGCCATTTGCCTCAGCAATCCACTTTGCTACACGTGCATCAAAATCAGCTTGCTGGCCAATTCGATAGAACAGTTTTTGTTTATCGAGCAATTTCTCGATAATTTCTTCATCCAGCAGATCGATGGCATAGGCTTCATCAGCCTCATAATCATCTACTGCACCATCTACACCGGCACGGTAACCGTTCCATATTTCCATTTCCCGGTTACGTTCACGGCAGAACAAGCTATAGGTATAACCTTCATCAATAGACTCAAACGTCTCAATGACAGCCACTGCTTCAGGTTCTGCAAATCCCGTCAGGTAGAAAAAGCTGCTGTCCGCACGAAATTTATAATCTGCATCACGGTTACGCATAGCAACCGGACTGGTGGCAATAATCGCAATACTGTGCGGACCCATTTCTTCTGCCAGGCGGTCGCGACGTTCCTGAAAATCTGCTTGAGTCAGTTTCATCATTAAGTTTACTTTTGTCTTTTATGAGTGGAGTTTATAACTTTTTAAATGGTCTATTGTTGAACCAGAATCGCCCGAATTAGCTCGGACGATGTGGGGTAAACATTTCTACAACACTGTTTGGCTCTGTAGGAGCTGCGCTTTTCAATTGAGGCTGAATCTTTTTCAACAAAGGTGTTTCTGCAATTTCTACTTTCTTACGTCCCAATGACAGGCTAACAGGAATTAAGCGTACAAATTCATATAGCTCCTGATAGCTTTCTTCGCCTTCTTCGTCATCATCAGATTCTTCAAACTCGACTGCTGCAACATCTTGAAGATGTTCAATCCATTCGATTTCATCTTGACGGATGTGACCTGAAGCCAAACCAAAACCAAGTACAACCCCTGCACACCAGTCTGCCAACGCTTGTACACGATCCGCAAGAACGTGCTCGTCATCAGGAAGAAGAGGTAAATAGTCGAGTTCATCATCTGATAAAGCATGGGCAATATCTTCCGCTTCATCTGCGAGCAGATTCAGAACATGTTCATCCAATGCTGGAATTTCAAGACTTGCTAAAATTTGTTGCCATTCATCACTGGTAGGTGCTTGAGTAACACAAACAATACCTGTAAGTAACCCATGTAACTCACTTGGGCTTGAAATCTCTTCAATTTTTGAAAAATTGTGGTGCCATTCCGACCAACCTGAAATATCGTCTTGCATTCGTTTATCCAATCTCTATACTTCGTATATATTACCTTTGTTTGCAATACTGTGCGACTACGATATGTTAGAAGAATTACAGCGTCTACAGGCGCATCTTGGCGTTTTAAAAACGCGACTTACGCATTATGAAAGTGAAAATAATGCACTCACCGCGGCAAAAGAAAATTCTGCCGAGCATCACCATGCCCAAATTGTGCAAAAGAACGGCATCATCACCAAGAAACAAGAAGAAATAGACGATCTGAGTGAACAATTAAGCGATGCGCGGTCCCAATTCAAACAATTGAATACAGATGCCACCTCTTTAGCAGACCGTTATAGCCGTTTGGAAAAAAGTTGTACCGATCTTAAAAATCGTTTTCAGGAAATTCTGGCTGAACGTAATGAATTACGTGTCATCAAAGAAAAAATGCAAAATGAACAACGGCTTGCTCAACAGGAAATTCAGGGTTTGCAGCAGGAACGAGAAAGATTGTTACAAAAAAATGAACATGCCAAGGCCAAGGTTGAAGCCATTATTCAGCGTTTATCTATTTTAGGGACTTCTCAAGACCAGCACGCGCAAGAAATTCAACAACTTGCCCATCCGACAGAAGCCAATGAGGACATTTAAGCATGAGTGAACAAATTGCTGTTGAGCTGCGCGTATTGGGACATAATTTTCGTTTAGCCACCACTGAAACTGAAAAGGCTGATTTGGAACGTGCGGCTGAATTGTTAAATGGAAAATATGATGATTTTCGTCGTAAAGCCCCACGTCTAGAGCCAACCAAACTGATTATTATGGTTGCGCTGGAGTTGATGCAAGAAGTGCTCGCGATGAATAAATCGTTGCAAGAGTACGCTCACTGCGAACGCTTATTGGCGACCATTTTAGAAGATGTGGATGATTTGGCTTAATTTTTGTTAAAATCGGGTAAAGTATCGGCAGTTGAAATCTAAGTTTACAGTTCCTGCACACGGATGATTTGCCAATACGTGATTATTGGTTATACTTGTTTCATCTCTGAGATGTTCGCCAGCGAGTCAGATTCCCCTGAGCCGATATCTACATCCCCGGATGCGTTCTGTATATTTAGAGTGTATGCCTGCCTTCGTGTAGGAAACCCAGCAAGTATGCGCCGCGTCCACCTTGAACTTTAGGGTTCAAGGGTAATGACATGCAGCGGCATCTTCGGAGTGTTTTAAGTTATTTATTTGAAAATAAATCTAATAAAAATTTCTACTTCTATATTTCTTCCTTTTTAAGTATTTGTATACTCTAGATAAAAAATTATCTTCCCAGCTCTGCGAGTTAGACTAAAAGAGGTCTGAGAAGAAAATTAATATTCCTATTTTAATTTATTGAAAATTTAATCAAAAAATTATCTATCCACTTAGTTTTGAATCTCTTAAAAAATCAAAAAATATAATTAATCTACAGGCCAAATCCATATTCAGTTCGAGATATTGATATTCATCATATATCAGATATTTCACTTAGAAATAACAGTGGCTCTTAGGTTGTTATCTGAAGTAAATCCCTACAACATAAAATAAAACCTAGTACTGCTTCTTTAATTTCCCAATTCCGTATACATAAGTTTTAAATCAGTGAGCGGGGCAGGTTTCGCATAAAAATAACCCTGAAGCAAATCGCAACCTTGCTGATATAACAAACTGGCCTGTTTCAATGTTTCTACACCTTCGGCCACCACTTCTAAATTAAGCTGATGTGCCAGGTGAATAATGGATTGAACAATCGCAGCATCCTGATTATTTATGGTTAATTCTTCAATAAAACTACGGTCTAATTTAATTTGATTGATGGGTAAACGGCGTAAATAACTGAGGCTTGAATAACCGGTACCAAAGTCATCAATTGCTACTTGTACCCCTAAAGCACGTACCGATTTTAAAATTTCTACTGTTCTTTCTGCCCCCGTGATAATTACACCTTCTGTAATTTCAATTTTAAGCAATTCAGGAGGCAAATGACTTACTTCCAGCACATGGTTAAGCCCCTCTAGAAAACCGGTTCTACCGAACTGTAAGGGAGAAATATTGACTGAAACGGTAAGATGAGTATTGTGTTGCTTGTTCCATTCGGCAATATCTAAACAGGCTTTTTCTAATACCCATTGACCAATTGCTACAATCTGCCCAGTTCTTTCTGCTAAAGGTATAAACACATCCGGGAAAATATAACCTCGCTCTGGATGACACCAGCGTACAAGCGCCTCCACCCCCTTAACCTTTCCAGTTGATGGATGAACCAGAGGTTGATAAAACAGATTAAACTGTTTCTGCTGGATAGCTTCCCTAAGTTCCAGACGCAAATGGGCATAATCTATTTCTGGTGCAATTTTATTATTACTTTCTTTATACCATTGCCAAGTATTACGACCTTGTTTTTTTGCTTCCTTCATTGCCAGAACAGACTGATATAAGAGATCAGAAGACCGTGGTATAGAACCGTTATCTACTGCTATGCCAATACTGGCACTCAAATGGATCTGGTGATTATCTACCTGAAAAAGTTGTGAAAGAAGATCGAGAATCTTTTCGGCTAATGCAATGACGCTCTTCTGATTTTGGGGACCTGATATCAGTAATGCAAATTCATCTTCCGCAAAACGACTGAGAAAATCATCTTCTTTTAGAAAATTTTGCAGCCGCTCACCAACACTTTTCAGAATTTGATTACCTACCTGATGTCCCAAGCTATCATTCATGGACTTAAAGTCATCTAGATCTATATAAAACAGGATTAAAGGCTTTAAGCTATCGCGTTGTGATTCAAAAGATTGCTCTAAAAAAATTTCAAAAGCTTTTTGATTAGGTAATCCAGTTAAATAATCATGGCTGTGTTGATGCTTAATATATTCCTCATGAATACGTTGTTGGGTCGTATCTTCCTGAATTCCCAAAAAATGACTACAATTCCCCTCTTTATCCAAGACAGGTCCCAACGTTAAACGGCTCCAGAACCAGCTTCCATCCTTACAATAATTTTTTAGCGTAAGCTGAACTTCTTTTCGTTCTCTCACGGCTTGCTTGAGTAATAAAATTTGCTCTAAATCGGTATCGAAACCCTGTAAAAAATTGCAGCTCTGTCCGATTACTTCTTGTTCTGTATAGCCTGTTAAATTAAGGAATGCAGGATTAACATAAACCATTAACATTTCTTCAGATGCATCAGTAATAAATATAGCGTTAGGGCTCGCTTCTACCCCAAGTTTCAATAGGCGTAAATTTTCCTGATTTTTTCGACTTAGGCTAATGTCGCGTGCTATCCCAAATACCCCCGTAACTTTTTGATTTTGTTTAACGGGCAAATTAGTTAGTTCAAGCCACAAGATTTCTCCTAAGGCATTATAGATAGGAAGCTCATAATATTGAGCCTTACCTTGACTAGCTTCTTCAAATGCAGAGTTAGCCAATTCATGATATTCAGCAGGGATAAATGCACAGTAATGTTGGCCCCGAATTTGCTTTTCAGAAAAACCCGTAATTTCACAGCATGCAATATTTGTATTTAGAATATGCCCGTGTATATCAAGTTCAAAAATTATATCGGGATGGTAAGTATAAAACGAACTATATTTTTCATTCATGACCAGTCGTCGCTGGCGTTCATCATTGAGTTCAAGCGCTAATGCAACTAAAGTTGAAGCTTGTTCTAAAAGCTTAATATGACGTTTAGTCGGTATTTTTGAGGTTTTGTAATAAGTTGCAAAAGTTCCATATAGGATGCCTGTCGCGCTTATGATAGGTGCGGCCCAGCAGCTAGAGAGTTTTTCGGCTTTAATAAGAGCACGATAGGGTTCCCAATGATCATCTTTCATCAAATTTGGACTAATCACCAGCTTGCGCAGAAATGCAGCCGCTCCAAAAGTTCCCTGATGTGGACCTATTTTTAAACCATCGATTGCAGTGCAATACTGATCTGAAAAATGCTGTTTCCCACTGACCAGTTTTAAAGTCTGCTCTTGTTCGGAATAGAGCATAATAGTGACCAGTGCATTTGAAATACATAATTCAAGCCACTGGGTAACTGCATTTAAAATACATGTAAGATCTGTATGTTGTCCAATGAGGTTAAAAATATGCTGGGTACCGTGGTCATCATATTTTTTTTTCATTTATAAACTCTATCTTCTGTGGCTTTGCTACATTTTGGATCTAGCTCTAGCTTAATCATTACAGGAAATGAGTATTTATTCGAGTATAAGCGAGCAATATTAAATAGAGAAATATTTGATGGAATATTTCTATAAACATTCATTCAATTTATAAGCAATTTTTAAGACATTGAGAATAGCAATAATTGACTTTATTGCCCAAAATTTTCACTAAAACTCACTTTAGAAATATAATTTCAAAATAAATAGCTCTGCACCAAAAGTTCAGCTTACGGCCACTCCGTCACAATAAAATATAGCCCTGATCAATAGCGGTATTCGAGACAAGATTAAATAAGAAGTTCATTATCAACTTTATATAAAATTCCCCATAAGAAAAGCCCCACCTACTTTTTCAAGCGATGGGGCGTCTAGCATCATGTATTCACAGAACTGGAGAAAATTTATTCAGATTTAGTCTTGTCATATTCCTGATATTCGACTTCAGCAAATATATTAGACTCATAATCGTGTACAGGAATGCAAAATAATTTACTCAGGAACCTAATCATAGTCTTCACCTGTATTAATAAGTTGATGTTCAGAAAATAAAACTATCGGTGCAATTGTTGATATACCCATTTCAAGAATTCATTTTTATCCCTTAGTGAAGGTGCCAACTTAATATTAATTATTTCTCGACTTCCAAATTTACCTACAATCTTAGAAGGCGAATCAAGCCTGATTGCAGTTTGAAAATCCTCATGTATTGCCGAGAAAAACTCCAGTAATAGATCCAGCTTACTTTTCGATTTAAAGCCCGGTCTTTCTGCAATAAAGTTATAAACTTGCTGCAATATATGAAAATTAGCACTATTTTTCATTTTTTCTAATCAAGTAAGTGGTTAATTAAGCAATATATATTGCATGCATCTTTCTTAGTATTTAGAAAATATTTGTTAAGTATTTGTTTATTTTTATTACAAAAAAAGCCCATTTTTACATGGGCTTTTCATCTTTTATTTGGCGTATTTATCCAATTATCCAAGACGATCCAGCTTGGGAAAAATACTAGTTCACCCTAATAACCGACGTATATTCCTCTCTTAATACTTTAAATACTTTCCCTGTTCGAGGATGAGTAAATGTCTCGTCATAACTTAAATCAATTACTTTGTCTGTAAGCGCAATTTTAGACAAAGGTATCCATGCTTCATCGTTACTGGCTTCATTTAGAACTCTTTCATAAATCCGCTCTACGATAATTTCTGTGCCACAACTACTTTTAGCACTGACCTCTTTTAATTTATGAAGTTTAGGCATGTTTATGTCTCTGTTATTTTTCCTAGACATTATAAAAAGACGCTAAGTAAAAATTGTAAATTTTATAATTAGATATGTAATGATTTCTTTATTGTTAGAACTTATTTAACCCGAATCTCGGATAAGAAATTGACTTGAAAAATAAGAGGACTAGAGCCATCAGTTGAGTTACCACACCAAACCTAAAGCTCTAGGCCTGATGTTTAATAGTACCGAATTATTTTGCCTAATTGATGATTTCTTTCTTAAATTTGAAGCAACTTATTGGAAAT